>CAMLKV010000380.1 GCA_946480635.1 uncultured Flavobacterium sp. | reverse complement strand
TGATTTGTGGTTATTTTTTAGCCAAACTATTTTTGTTTTACAAACGATTGAATGTCGCAAATACGAACACCAAAGATAATTTATATGATACGTATTTTGATATTCGATTGAATATGGAGATGTACAAATCTTTTACGTATTCCGTTATGCCTTTTGCCTTAGCTTTCGCTGCGATGATTATTTTAAAAGATAATTCTCAGGAAATTACAGATGTGATTTTGAATAAAAAATCAGGAGATTTTATTTTGGGAGGACTGTTTGGGATGTTTGTTGGAGTAATGATATCGGTAGGTTTTATTACTGAATGGTGGGTGAATTATTTTTATGGTAAATACGCCAAAGAAATCCGAAAAGTAATCGACGAATTAAAAGAATAAATTGGAGCCCATCTTTATGATGGGTTTTTTATTTTTGCATAAAATTTACATATGAAATTATTCGTAACAGGTATTGGCACTGATGTTGGTAAAACGGTTACTTCTGCTATTATTACAGAAGCTTTAGAAGCAGATTATTGGAAACCTGTACAAGCTGGAGATTTAGACAATTCAGATTCTCATAAAATTAAAAGATATCTTTCAAACACTAGGACAGCTATTTTTGACAATGCTTATGCATTGCAAACGCCTGCCAGTCCTCATTTGGCTGCAAAAATAGATGATGTTGTAATTGATTTAAAACAAATTCAAGAACCTAAAACTAAAAATCATTTAGTAATTGAAGGAGCGGGAGGTGTTTTTGTTCCCTTAAATGAAAATGATTGTGTTATTGACTTAATCAAGCCAGATTATAAAGTAATTGTAGTTTCAAGACACTATCTAGGTAGTATCAATCATACATTATTAACCATTGAAGCTCTGAAAAGTAGAGGTTGTAATATTGCTGGAATCATTTTTAGCGGTGATGAGTACCCTTCAACGGAAGAAATTATTTTGAAGAAAACAGGTTTAGAAATGATTGGACGTATAGATAATGAACCTTATTTTGATCAAAATGTAGTAAGGTATTATGCCGAAAAATTTAAAGAAAACCTATTAAATCTTTAAAGATAAAAGATAAGAGACAGATAGACAATAGAGTTCTTTTGTCTTTCATCTCTTAGTCTATCATCTATAATCAAAAAATCATGAACTTATCTCAAAAAGACAAACTATACAATTGGCATCCTTATACTCAACATAAAACGGCTGCTGATTTTCCTGCCATTGTTAAAGGAAAAGACTCCTTATTGTGGGACGAAAATGGAAAAGAATATATTGATGCAATTGCTTCATGGTGGGTGAATCCTTTTGGACATTCTAACGAAATTATTGCCGAAGCCATCTACAAACAGTTAACTACTTTAGAACATGTCCTGTTTGGAGGTTTTACACATAATAAAGCTGTAGAACTGTCTGAGAAAGTCTTGTCTATATTGCCATCTAATCAAAAAAAGGTTTTTTATTCTGATAACGGTTCAACAGCTGTAGAAATTGCAATTAAAACGGCTTTGCAGTTTTTCTATAATAAAGATGAAAGAAGAACAAAAATAATCGCTTTTGAAGATGCTTTCCATGGTGATACTTTTGGTGCGATGGCTGCCAGTGGAATTTCATTTTTTACCGAAGCTTTTCAAGGTTCATTGCTCGAAGTAGTAAGAATACCAGTTCCAACTGCAGAAAATGAAGAAGAGGTTTTAATTCAATTAGAAAGTTTATTGCAATCTAATGATTTTGCTGCTTTTATTTTTGAACCGTTGATATTGGGTGCGGCCGGAATGGTGATGTATCAACCTTCTGCATTAGATAAATTGATTGCAATTTGTAAAAAACATCAGGTTTTTGCAATTGCCGATGAAGTGATGACTGGATTTGGAAAAACAGGTAAAACGTTTGCTTGTAATTATTTGACTCAAAAACCAGATATGATGTGCTTGTCAAAAGCTTTAACTGGTGGAACTATTCCTATGGCAATTACCACTTTTACTCAGGAAATTTTTGATGGATTTTATAGTGACGATGTCAATAAGGCATTATTTCATGGGCACACCTTTACAGCTAATCCAACAGGTTGTGCTGCGGCTTTAGCGAGTATTGAGTTGCTAGAAAATGATAAGATCCAAGAAAATATAAAGCAAATTCATGAGTCACATTTAGCATTTCAACAAAAAATAAAAGAACATCCTAAGGTAAAAACCACTAGAGTGTTGGGAGTTATTTTTGCTTTAGAAATTAAGACTGAGGGACAGGAAAGTTATTATGGAAATTTGCGTAATAAACTGTATAATTTCTTTATCGAAAACGGAATTATTTTGCGACCTGTAGGGAATATTGTTTATATTTTACCACCTTATATTATTACTCAAGAGCAATTGAATAAAGTATATCAAACCATCGAAAAAGCTTTGGAAATAGTATAGTTTTCTTTGGGTACTTTGCAAAACCTTTGCGACCTTTGTAACTAAAATCCACTGGTTTGAAACAAAAAATTGCCATAACTTCTTTGAGTTCTTTATCGGCATTAGGAAAAGCTCCTGATGAGATTTGGAACAATTATTTATCCGATAAATCTTTTATTGACTATAAAGAATTTAATGGGCAGCGTAAACCAGTGGCACAAATTCCGCAAGAAGTAAAAACCGAATTAAATCAGTTGCGAAATTCAGATTCAAAGTATAAAGCTTTAGATGAAACGGTTTTGATGGCTATTTTGGCATCGAGAGAATCAGTAAAAATGGCTGGATGGGACTCTGGAGAAAACTTCGGTATTAATATTGGATCATCTCGTGGAGCAACTCAGTTATTTGAAAGTCATCATAAAGAATTAAGAGA
>CAMLKV010000379.1 GCA_946480635.1 uncultured Flavobacterium sp. | reverse complement strand
GCTCAGGAGACCGTTCCGCTCCATATACTGAAAAAATACATCAGAGTGGTATTGAATGTTCCATGCAGTCCGGGGCATATAATCTAAACGAAGAGCGAATTATTGATGCAAAAAAAGCCGGAATAAGAAATATTGGGGTTTCTATCGATGGAATGCCTGCTACGCACAATAAAATAAGAGGAAGAAGAGATTCTTTTGAACATGTAATCAATTGTCTGCAATTACTAAAGAAACACAATATCCCATCCAGTGTAAATACAGTAATAACAAAAAGCAGCAAAAATGAACTGAATGAACTCCTGGATGTTCTGATAGAAAACGGTGTAAAAAACTGGCAGATACAACTGGCAGTTGCGATGGGAAATGCAGTTGATAATTCGGATGAACTAATACTGCAGCCTTATGAACTAATTGATTTTTACGACAACCTTATTGTGATATACAGAAAAGCGTTGGCAAATAACATTTTAATACAGGCAGGAAATAACATTGGTTATTTTGGACCATATGAACATATCTGGAGACAGGGTAATGAAAAATATTACACAGGATGTTCAGCAGGCCATACCGGAATTGGTATTGAAGCCGATGGTAAAATTAAAGGCTGCCCATCGTTACCAACAACTGAATATACGGGTGGTAATGTAAAAGATATGGATCTTGAAGATATTTGGAAGTATAGCGAAGAAATGGTTTTTTCCAGATATAGAAATAAAGAAGAATTATGGGGAGGCTGTAAAGGCTGTTACTATGAATCTTCGTGTCTGGCTGGTTGTACCTGGACAAGTCATGTATTGTTTGGTAAAAGAGGTAATAATCCTTTTTGCCATCACAGAGCTTTGGAATTAAAAAAGAAAGGACTTCATGAACGAATAAGAAAAACACAAGAAGCACCGGGATTGTCTTTTGATATTGGTCTTTTTGAGATAATCGTCGAAAATGAAAAAGGAGAAATTGTAGAATTATGTTTATGAAGAGGAAGAGATCTGTAATTTTTGTAATGCAGACATTCAAAAAGTAAATGATGAGTATGCCGTTAAAATGGAAAAAGCAATAGAGTCCCTGAAAAAGTTAGAATTATTAATGATGAAATAATATGGAACTGCTAAAAAAAATTCAATCTGAAATTGATAAATATTCGGATAGCATTGAAGAAAACTTAAGCCTTTCAGAGATCACAATTCGTAACGGGCTTAACTCATACAGATACGGTTCTTCGAGTTTTTTATCTGATCTTTTTGATCCTGTTGAGATGACAAACGAGACTGTATTTTATGATTTAGGTTCAGGTTATGGAAATATAATTTTATACGGAGCCGTCAAATTTCCTTATGCAAAGTTCAAAGGAATCGAGATTCTTAAGGAACGGAATGATGTGTGTGTAGATTTAATTGAAAAGGAGAAATTAGCAAACGTTGTCGCAATATGTGACGATATTTTAAAGACTGATATTTCCGACGGGACGGTTTTTTATCTCTACAATCCTCTTTTTGATTTTCAATCCGCAGAATTATTGAATACCCTATATCAGATTTCATTAAGCAAGCCTATTATCGTCATTGCAGAGTCCCGCTGCCTGTTTTTTGATGAGGCTGATTGGTTAGAGCAGTATCATTTTAAGGACATTGATATTGTTAGAAAAATTAAATACTATCGCTCTAAGTAAGTTTAATAAATGAACTGCTTTGCAAAGAAAATGAACCGTAAAGTCAGAGACATCTCATGTCTGATTTCTTATTAATAGATTTTTCCATTTTGCAGAATGTCATTTAAGTACTAAAATGAATTAAATCTGTAAATGGCTCTATGTCAGTATTTACCCTGTTTGTAACTAAGAATCTTCATCTTATGACATTTTTTTAACTAAGCCTATGTATATAGTATAGTTTTGAAATGTAAATAAGAAAAAACAGATAAAATTTATTTCCAATTATTTTTCAATGACACTATTTGGATTGATTCCTCTATTGTCATTTTCATCCAAAAATCAATTTAAAAATATAATAATTTAAAAAAATAGAAACCATGAACACACAATCAGAAGTATTTACGCAAACGATGGACACTCCGTCCACAACAACATCTACACAAAATATCAAAACAGCGGCAGCAACTGTCATAGGAGCTAATGCTGTAATTCAGACCTACATCAATACTATTATGGGTACGCCTAATATTGATTTGTCTTCAATACCTTTTACTCCTGCTAATGCACACGTTGTTGCAGATCTTCCTGCACATCAGGTAACGGCAAGAGCCAACGCAGAGTCTTATTTTTCAGGTGCTAATTCTATAAATGCTCAGATAGTGAATACTTTATCTGATATTATTGGTTTTGCTAATTTGTTCGAAAGCCGCTATCAGCGTCTGTTAGCTCTGGCCGGACCAGATGGTAATCCGCAAGGGCAGGACCTTATTACATTCAATGAAGGTTTGCAGGGGCTTATTAACAGTATCACTACCAAAGAAAATAACTGTGTTGCAATAGTAAATGCACTTACTGCCTTCACGGCACTTATACAAGCTGACGAAAGAAATTTTCAGGCTGATGAAGATATTATTAAAGCCACACTTGACGGAGATAACGGAGCTATTAAAAATTTGCAGGACGCAATAGGGGCTATCAATACAGCTATTAACAAAGATAACGCAATGATAGCCGGAGGTGCGGCAATGGAAATTGGCGGTATACTTATGATTGTTGTAGGCGTTGCCGGAGAAATAGAATCTGCCGGTGCAACAACTGCACTTGTTGTTGGCGGACTTGCTGTAATAGGCGGAGGTGTTGCAATGCAGGTTTTGGCAGGTAAAGACCT
>CAMLKV010000378.1 GCA_946480635.1 uncultured Flavobacterium sp. | reverse complement strand
AGTTAAAGAATAGATGTAAGCATTGCTATTTGCAGTAAAATCACCACCATCTGCAATATAAATATTATCATTATTTACAGCAAAACCATACATTTTACCATAAGGAGATGTAGAAGAATAGGTTAAAATAGGAGTAGTTGAAGCTGCAGAAGCCGTTATATCCATTGCATAAACTGATGTATCAACTGTGTAATAAATTTTGTTGTTATAAATATCCAAGTTTTTGGCATCATCCAATGCATCAGGAAACACAACATTACTCAATGTCCCATCAGATAATTTCACTTTAACAATTTCGCTTGGTCCTCCAAAAGGGCTTCTTAGCACATATAAAATTCCGTTATGTACTTCCATTGTATCTGCATCAGAACCTACAGCTATAGGAGTTTCTAAAGTATTTGTTGTAGGATTTACCACTAAAACATTAGTATTATTGTAAGGTTCAGTAATGTATAATTTCCCATTTTCTAACACGATTCTATTTGCTGTTGCATTTAATGGAATTGTAGTTTCTACTGTATTCGTAGAAAGATTAATAACCGCCACATAATCATCTGTGTTTCCAGTAGTCGGATTCGCATAAGAATAAGTGTTAGCATTTGTAACGTAAGCCTTACCGTCTTTAACTACACCATATCGAGGCGCTACAAGGCCCGTCTCTATTTTAGCAACTAATTTGAAAGTGACTCTATTCACTACAGTAATTTTATTTGACCCACCTGCAATAATGTAGGCATAATCCCCATTAAAAAATATAGATTGAACATATTTTCCAAACAAATCTCCTGGATTTACAGTTCCATAAACATCTTGTGTAAAGCTACCTAAATCATTACTTATAAAAGATACAGAACCTTGCCCCGAACCTCCTTCATTTAAGATAAAAACACCATTAGTATAGACTTTTGAATCATCTGGAGCATTATCATCATTATCACTACACGAAACGAATGCAAACATACTCGTTAGAGCAACTAAAAACATTTTATTGAACTTCATTTTACTAGAATTTAAGTGTTATATATAGATTAAAATTTCTACCTGGAAAGGGTCTATCTTCCAAGCTTTGGTATTTTTCATTAAACAAATTCAGAACCTGAAAACCTAATTTAGAAGAATTAAAAAACTCAAAATCATAGTCGATTCCGGCATTTGATACTTGATATGCTTTTATGATTTGCTTTGGATCATTATCTGATCTGGTGTATACAAATCCATTATATAAATATTGATAATTGGCAGAAAACTTTCGGTAAGAATAAGCAATCGCTCCAGTCATTTTATGAAAAGGAACGAAGAAAAGTTGCTTTTTAGTTTCTTGATTTTCTGAAATGGTATAAGCATAAGTAGCTTTTATTCTAAAATTATGCTTCCCAAAATTGTTTGCCCATCCCAACAAGGTTTCTGCTCCATAAGTATTTACCCTATCAGTATTTTGTGGAGACCAGCCTCCTGACACATTTCCAGGAGTCCAATTAATCATATCCTTTATTTTAATAAAATAAAATGTTTGAGACAAGGTTATTTTTTTATATGAAAATACATTTCCAAGCTCAGCTTCATAAGCACTTTCGGGTTTCAAATTTGGATTTCCGTAATCTGAAGTTCCTATCCAGTATAAATCGTTAAAAGTTGGGATTCTATAGTTTTTAGAAAAATTGGCCTTTAGAGTATAAAAATTACTAAAAGTGTATGAACTCCCTAACGAAAACAATAATGGACTTTGGTAATTATTGGTAACCTCTTTTCTAACACCAAACTCATTTTGCCATTTGTTGTTAATATCAAGTTTTGCCATTAATGCCCCAGAACCAATTTCTCTAACATTACTGCCAAAACTAGTTCCAAATCCTTTAGTTCTATTATAATCTAATGTACTATAAACCTTTAGAAAATCAACCAATTTATAGCTTAAGTTTAATTTGGTAATCACACATTCTGATTTACCGAAACTAAAATAATTGCTATTTATATCTCCAAAGTATTTGTAATTTTCAAAAATGTAAGCTGATTTAAAATTGGCAGAAAACTTATTGTAATCTCCCACATATTCAATAAGATTTCGACTAAAACTATTGACATATTTTGTTTTTGAATCAGATTCAGAAATCAAAGAAAGATGCCTATCGGTATCCGAACTCTGAGTATAGAATTTTAGAATAGTATGTTCGTTTATTTTGTAACCAAAATTGGCATTTAGGCTTGTATTAAAATATTCACCATTTAAATTTTTTCTTTGAATTCCTTTCCATGTGTACAATCCAACATAAGGGTAGTCATTTTTAGAAGCATTATACGAAAATCCAATTTGTGCGTTCCACTTTTCATTGGAAACATTCATTTTATAATTCGTCCCAAATGTATTGAAGCTACCATAAGCGATTCTAAAATCATTAACAAACTGTTTTTTAAAAATCAAATCATTATTCAAATGTACTGTACCACCTATAGCACCACTACCGTACAATACACTTCCCCCACCAGCTTTTACATCAATAGAATTAAAATCATTAGGGGTAATGGTATTAAAATCTGTATTTCCATTAAGTTGTGAATTAATATTAATTCCGTTCCAAACAACAGCGGTTTGTGATGCCGTTGTTCCTCTGAAAGAAACAGTAGACAACATCCCTCTACCGTATTCTTTAAAATAGATTACACTATTGTAATTTAATAAATTTGAAAGTGATGATTGATTTTTATTGATTATAGAATCATTAATAACCAAAATGGATTGCGATTGATTATTGTTTTTCAAATAAACATCAGAAACGACAACTTCTTTAATCTGATGAATAGTATCACTCTGTGCAGAAATACATTGGCAC
>CAMLKV010000377.1 GCA_946480635.1 uncultured Flavobacterium sp. | reverse complement strand
ATTTATCTGCAAGCGGTAGAAGAATTTTCATCTAATTTTTTTCTTCCGAAAGGATAACAAATTTATAAAATCCATATTGGGCGAAACAATATAAAGCCATTGATATGGGTTGAAAAATGGTAACAGAAAGATAAAAAAGCTTTATAACGAGTAGTATTTGATTTACTGTAAAAAGTAAAGTACTTATTAAGAGCCAATAATTTTTTCTGTTATCATTTATCATATAAGAGCCAACCGATAATCCTCCCAGACAGCTCATAAAAACAGCTTGGACTATATAAATTAGCAACCCATCTCCTAGTTCATCTATAGTCAAACATGTCAAATAAAAATATATAAAAACAAAAGGCAGACTTCCTATAATTACTGGAAAATACCTTTTAATTTTTATAGTTTTCATAATCAGATATAATGTTACTATCCTAAAAACCAAAAAAGACGTTGCTCCTAAAATAATAAAATCAAACTCTTCATTAAAGATAAAAAGCATATTTGCAATAAATGCAAAGAATAAACCAATTAAATAATAAACATTTTTAACAGATGATGTACTCCAATAAAGTATCATCAAGATAGGCATTAGCAGTGACTTAAAAAGAATGATAAAGTTCCTATATTCAAAATATTCTGCAATTGTCTCAGACAATGATACCAAAAAGAATAGGATTATCAAGATATTTGTCTCTGAAGAGATTTTACTTTGGTTATTTATCCCTTTATTAGTCATCATTCTCAGTTAATACATTATTTGTTGTTATATATCTCACCATATAGTAATATGAAACAAATTGTCCTGTAACGTTCAAAGAAATAAAAGCATCTATTTTTAAATAAAAATTATAAATGGCAAAAAAAACATCTGAAACTATAAAACAAATACACATTAATAAAGCATAATAACTTTTTAGAGATGGTTTATTAAGATGATTATAGCAAATTAAAGCAGACAATGAGCTCAGAATAACTCCGTAAACCACAAAAACATTAAATGTCAAACTATCCAATCCTTTCATCAAATCTAAAATAACATACAAGACAAAAAGAAAAAATGCTGATAAGCCAACAAGAGTTATAATTTTTTGATCTGCAATGTTCTTAAACCCTAAATCTTCTACAATAAAATATGTGAAAATTGAATACATACAAATATTCAAAAGCGAAATTGGAAGTGTTCCATTTGGTAAGTCAATCAACACCAACATATCCGCAACAAAACTGCAAAAAATTGCTATAGAAAAAAGTAAGTTTATTTCTCCTTTAGTCTTATTAACATAATAAAAATAAATAGAAGGTACAATCATTGGTTTAGCTATCAACTCTAATGTTTCTACATCAAAAGTTACCCCTACAATTGAAAGAATTGTGGCAATAAAGTACAAAACCAAAGAAGGCGATCTAAACTTCATCTACAATTGTAAAAAAATTACTTTTTGTTTTTCTATATATGTTCCTCTTGAGAAAATAAGCTACAATAAAAAAATATGATATTATTTGAAATGTAAACTCGATATAATTTAAGGCATCAACCTTAAAAATCATATTAGTAATTACAAAAATCACATCGGCAATCAACGCAAATAGAGCTGCAATAAGTATATTAAAAGCAAAGTCAAAATCTGTTTCCAAATACAAATACAAACTGAGTGAAACATATAATGCCAATATGATTCCGTAAGCAATGACAGGTAAAATAAAATCAGGATTAGTTTGTATAAAAGACTGAACTAGGTAATACATTGCAAACATTAATCCTGAGAAAGTCCCCAAAGTAATTCCAAGAATTAACTTATTAAGTCTTAATTCAAAAACATCTTCAATAACCACTTTTAAAAGTAAAATATATGGCAGAAAATCTAATGCCATTATATATAATGTGGCCTCGTCTATTTCCAAAAGTGTTATAACATCTGAAATAAAATAAATTGACAAAATAGCCAATAAATCTTTACTAATCTTTGATTTATTCAGCGTAATATAATGAATGAATAGTGCTGGAATAATTGATGGTTTTGTAAACAACATTAACCATTCATTATCAAATATTATGGCAATTACCGCCAGGATACTAGCTACAATATAAAAGTATATTGGAATGTTTTTAGTTATCATTTATCAGTGCTTCAAAATCGGTTTCAGAAATTATTGCTATTCCTAATTGATTTGCTTTTTCAAGTTTAGCTGGTCCCATATTTTCTCCTGCTACCACATAGTTTGTTTTTGCAGATATAGAACTACCAACTTTTCCTCCATTATCCTCGATTGCTTTCTTAAGTTCGTCTCTCGAAAATTTTTCAAACACCCCTGATACCACAAATATTTTACCTGATAATTTATCAGAAACGCTGGTGTTTTCTTCCTCTATTAATTCAAGTTGAACCCCATAATTTTTAAGTCTTTCAATAATAATTCTATTTTCATCATTTTGAAAAAATTCAATAACGCTTTGAGCAATCTTTTCTCCAATTTCATCAACGGTAATTAAATTTTCCAATGAAGCAGAAGCAATAGCTTCAATACTTTTATAATGTTTAGCCAATTTCTTTGCAACTGTCTCACCAACGTATCGTATTCCTAACGCATATAAAACTCTATCAAATTTAATTTCTTTCGATTTTTCAATTCCATTAATTATCAGCCGATTTATCTGCCATTCTTTCTAGAACAACTACTTGTTCTTTTTTAAGTTCATATAAATCAGCATAATTAGTCACTAAACCATTATTAAACAACAAAGCTACTGTTTCCCCTCCTAAACCTTCTATATCCATTGCTTTACGCGTAATGTAATGCTGAATTCGTCCAACAATTTGTGGAGGGCATCCGTAAAAGTTAGGACA
>CAMLKV010000376.1 GCA_946480635.1 uncultured Flavobacterium sp. | reverse complement strand
GTTGTATATAAATTCATGATTAAATCTTTAAGAAGTTATCTCTCAAAATTAAGGAATTTTGCTGACGAGGATCATGATTAATATCAGCTTCAGAAGCAAAACTTAATTGAATTTAATATTTAAAACAATATCACTAAATTTGGGTACTATAAAAAAGCTATGAAAATATATCCTATAGAAGCCGGTAACTTCAAACTTGATGGTGGAGGCATGTTCGGTGTTGTACCAAAAACCATTTGGAATAAAACCAATCCAGCCGATTCCAATAACCTTATTGATATCGCAGCAAGATGCATGCTAATCGAAGATGGGAATCGATTAATTTTAATCGATACCGGAATGGGCAACAAACAATCTGATAAATTTTTTGGCTATTATTCACTTTGGGGTGATTTTTCCCTAGATAAATCATTAGCAAAATACGGCTTTCATCGCGATGATGTGACTGATGTTTTTATGACGCATTTACATTTCGACCATTGTGGCGGAAGTGTTAATTGGAATAAAGACAAAACTGGCTACGAAGTAGCTTTTAAAAATGCAACTTTTTGGAGTAATGACAACCATTGGGAGTGGGCTACAAAACCTAATGCTCGTGAGAAAGCATCTTTCCTTTCAGAAAATATTTTACCAATGCAGGAAAGCGGCCAACTAAAATTCATTGACCGCCCTGATTCAGATTTTGGATTTTCAAAAGAATTAGAATTCGATATTTATTATGTAGATGGTCATACTGAAAAACAAATGATTCCACATATAAACTACAATGGGAAAACAATTGTTTTTTGTGCCGATTTATTAGCCACTGCAGGACACATTCCAATTCCTTATGTTATGGGATATGATACACGTCCTTTATTAACTTTACCAGAAAAAACGAAATTTTTAACAACCGCTGCCGAAAAAAACCATTATTTATGGTTAGAGCACGACGCACACAATCAAATTATTACTGTAGAACAAACCGAAAAAGGAGTTCGTTTAAAAGATGTATTCCGCTGTGAGGATATATTAATCTAATGTTAAAAAATATCGTATTATTACTTAAATTTAGACTTTTATAAAATATTTAATTCATATTATGAAAAATACAAGACCTTTTTACCTGTCAAGCATTTTAGCCCTAGCACTTGCTAGTTGCGGGGGAACTCAAAAAATGGTAACAGTAGATGCTGCCAAAGTAGATCAAATGCCTCTTAAAACAACTAAACTTACTGACAAACAGCTACAAAGATGGAGTCATTTAGATTTAGCGAAAGATACTGTTCCTGGTATGAGTGTTGATAAAGCTTATGCAGAATTATTAAAAGGCAAAAAAGTTAATAAAATAATTGTTGCCGTTGTAGATTCAGGAATCGACATTGAGCATGAAGATTTAAAAGCAAACATCTGGACCAATCCAAAAGAAATTGCTGGAAATAAAAAAGATGATGACAACAATGGTTACGTAGATGATTTACACGGATGGAATTTCTTAGGTGATTCAGACAATGAGCAATTAGAACTTACAAGAATTGTAAAGAAAGGAAATGATGGTTCTGTGCAATACGAAAATGCATTAGCCGAATTAACTAAGAAAAAAGCAGAACTAGACCCACAAAAGCAACAGTTAGACATGATTTTAGCAGCCGATGCTGCTGTTACAAAACAATTAGGAAAATCTAATTATACTCTTGCAGAAGTAAAAGCAATTAAAGCTACAGACCAAGGAATGATGCAATCACAAGCTATCATTTCACAAGTATTAGCACAATTCCCTGACAAAAAGGCTTTTGACAATGAAATGAAAGAATACAAAGAGTATGTTTATGATCAATTAAACTACAATTTAAATGTTGAATTTGATGGTAGAAAATTAGTTGGTGATAATCCTAACGACATCAATGATAAAAAATACGGAAACGCAAACGTAATTGGTCCTAAAAAAGAAAGCGGAAAACACGGAACTCACGTTGCTGGAATCATTGCTCAAGTTCGTGGTAACAACAAAGGTGGGGATGGTGTAGCTTCAGATGTAGTTAAAATCATGGCTTGTCGTGCGGTTCCAAATGGGGATGAGTATGATAAAGATATCGCTTTAGCAATTCGTTACGCAGTAGATAATGGTGCTAAAGTAATTAACGGAAGTTTTGGAAAAAGCTTCTCACCTAACAAACAGTGGGTTTACGATGCGATAAAATATGCAGAATCTAAAGATGTATTATTTGTTCACGCTGCTGGTAACGATGCAGAAGATATTGATGTAGAAAACAACTTCCCTAACGATGCAGAGCCAAAAGGTGCAGAATTTGCAGATAACGTTCTAACAATTGGAGCATTAAACTACGAATATGGTTCTGGTTTAATGGCTAATTTCTCAAACTACGGAAAAGAAAATGTAGACATTTTTGCACCGGGTGTTAAAATTTATGCTACTACTCCTAACAATACTTACGAGTATTTACAAGGAACATCTATGGCTTCACCTAACGTAGCGGGTGTTGCGGCACTTATCAGAGCTTATTATCCATCTCTTACAGCTTCTCAAGTAAAACATATTATTATGGATTCTGGGACGCCACTAAACAATACAATAATATTGGCTGGTGAAAGTGGAGGACAAACAACATTAAGTAAAATATCAAAAACCGGAAAAATTGTTAATGCGTACAACGCATTAATTTTAGCCGAAAAAACGGTTAAAAAATAAATTAATTTGGGCACATCCTACGCCTTATGGCGTGGGTCGGGCTGTCCACAGTACATGGTACTTTGCTTCCATCCCTTGTGCGAAAGCACATTTTTTATTTAAAAATATCACGAAATGAAAAAAATCTTTTTACTCCTTTTTCCATCGCTA
>CAMLKV010000375.1 GCA_946480635.1 uncultured Flavobacterium sp. | reverse complement strand
TTTGAGCTTTGTAAAAAAGAAACACAACAAAACATTGTTTTCGATTTATATGCTAAAGAACTCCGTGGTTTTTTAGGACTTCTTTCTCATTGTGATGCATTAATAGGTAATGAAGGTGGTGCAGTAAATATGGCAAAAGGTTTAAATATTCCAACTTTTTCAATCTTTTCCCCTTCGGTAGATAAAGAAACTTGGCAAATTTTTGAAGATGAGAAAAACATTTCAATCCATTTGAAAGATATTAAACCAGAAATTTACCAACAGTTTACTGAAAAAGAAATCAAACAAGAAACCTTCAAATACTTTGAAGAATATCCGTTTGAATTACTATTAGAAAAATTAGAAAGGTTTTATAAAACTATACTTTAGTTTTATTTCTTCCAGAATTTTAGTTTTTTCTTGATGCGTTTTTTTCTGTAAAAACGATACTGAAAATCTTTTGTAAGTTGCCACATGGTATTAAAAACAAGTTCTTCGTTTTCACCCGAAAGCTTTGCATATTCATTACTCATTACAGCAACCATTTCTTTGTGAGGCGTAATCTTAGACAAGTTTTTCATTCGAGTTTTAAAATCGATACTGTCGTGGAATTTCATACGGTTCAAATCGACCAAAAAGAATTCGTATTTACTATTTCCTTTATTTTGAATTAACGTATTTCCTGGTGAATGATCAAGGAATTCAACTCCTTTTTGATGCATCATGTAAGTAAACTGTGTAAACTGACGAAGAATATTATCTGCATCCGGATAATCAGTTTCAACCAATTCTCGATAAGTCAAATCATATTTTAAATGCTCACAAGCATAATAGCTATCTTGAAGCGTAAAAAAACTTCTGTTTTCGAAATAACCAATGGGAGTTGGTGTTCCAATCCCTTTTTTAAGCAATTCTAAAGCAAATTCATATGATCGTTGTGCTTTCGATTTTCTAAAAAAACGATACACAAACTTGTTCACTACATTAGGCTTTTTGAATGATTTTATATTAATAATAAGATTTTCTTCTGTAAATAACTTAATTGAATTTCTTTGACCTTTAACCAAAATTTCACCTTGATTATCAAAGTTGTTTACAATAGTTAGCAATCGCTTCTCTAAAGCTAGAAAGTCAGGATTTATTGAATATCTCATGTATTAAAACTAGGAATACAAATGTAAATTATTTTTCAAGAAAACATTTGCTTATTTTTACCAAAAAATTGCATGCATTTACCTACTTGTTCATTAGTAACACCTACATACAATTGGCCACAAGCTCTTGAATTACTGCTGCTAAGCATAAAAAAACAAAGTGTATTGCCAAATGAGGTTATTATTGCAGATGATGGATCAAGACCTGAAACTACTGAACTCATAAAAAAATTTCAAGGAAATTTTCCTGTTCCTTTAATTCATATTTGGCATGAGGATAATGGTAATCAAAAACCAGCTATCATGAATAAAGCTATTGCCAAAGCTAAATATGATTATATCGTTGAAATAGATGGAGATATAATCATGCATAAAGATTTCGTGAAAGATCATTTAACTTATGCTAAAAAAGGTCAATATCTTTTTGGTTCTAGAGTAAATATTCAAAAAAACATATTAGAAGATATTTTTAAAAATAAAACAATCCATTTTAGCTTCTTTTCTAAAGGAATTAAAAAGAGAACTCGTACACTTAGAATACCAATTTTTATGAGTTTTGAGAAGGAACACCACAATATTTCTAAAAAACTTAGAGGTTGTAATATGTCGTTTTGGAGAGAAGATTTTATTAAAATAAATGGTTTTAATGAAGGTCTTGTTGGTTGGGGTGTTGATGACTCTGAAATGATCCAAAGGCTTCACAACATAGGTATTGTGGGTAAAAGATTAAAGCATGCAGGGATTGCTTTTCACATTTATCACAAAGAACAAGATAAAAGCCTCATAGCGCTTAACAATGCCATTGAGGACGAGGTAAGAGAAAAGAAAATTAAGTTTATCGAAAAAGGAATAAATCAATATTTGTAGATGTTTGATATAGCTGCCATTATAATTAATTATAATTCGAGTGATTACACCATTAATTGCATTAATAGTATAATTGAAAAAACCGAAAAAAATCTTAATTATCAAATCATTGTAATTGACAACGCTTCAGAAAAAGAAGATTTTTTAAAATTATCTGAAAAGATAAAATCGATTTCTTTTACTAATCTTCAATTGGTTAGAAGCAAAATAAACACGGGATTTGGAGGAGGAAATATACACGGTGTTCAATTTAGCAATGCTAAATATTACGCTTTTATAAATAACGATTCAATTTTCATCAATGATTGTTTGGGTATTATTTACAATCATATGGAAAATAATAATGAATATGGAATTTGTGGTCCAATGTGTTATAAGGAAGATGGAAAGCTACTGCCTACTCTCGACCATTTTGCCTCACCCATCAAAGAATTATTTGGTCGTTCAATTCTTGAAAAAATAAATCCAGAAAAGTATCCTAATAGAAAAATAGAATACACGAAGCCTCAAAAAGGGCAGTTTGTATCAGGGAGTTTTATGATGGTTCGTGCAAATGACTTTAATGCAGTGGGTGGATTTGATACAAATATATTTCTTTACTATGAAGAAACAGATTTGTGCAAACGCTTACAAAAAATAAACAAATTTGCTTATCTGATACCGGAAGCAAAATTCGTTCATTATCATGGGGCAAGTACTCCAAAATCTATAGCCATAAAAACCGAATTAAAAATATCTTTGTTATATATAATTCGTAAACATTATGGTTACCTTTGGCATAAATTTTTCTTAGTCTTTTTGAGCTTCAGATATTTCTTTAGTAGTCTTTTTAAATCGAAATATTGGTCA
>CAMLKV010000374.1 GCA_946480635.1 uncultured Flavobacterium sp. | reverse complement strand
TTTCAGGTTATTTTCTACCAGAGCATCTGTATTTAATGTATTAGTGTGTTTGAATTCCTGAGCCATCCTATTTCTGTTTAAAAATTCTATCCGCTTTGTCGATGCTCTTTGACGGCACAGAAAACATTTCTGTGCTATCGTTGCGTTGATATATCAGAGCCATCGGTTTTTTTATTTATGACTTATCGTTGCAGGCAAGAACCAGAGACATTCCGCTAATCGTTGTCGTTATTTATGCTCGCAACTAAGCTAAGGAAATACTTTGTCTTGTCCTGAAATAGGTTTACACAGAAGTGTAAAAATATGGAAAGATATTTAAAAGAACATTCCTCAAAATGGCAGTCTAAATATTCGGAAGAATTTAAGAGATTCGTTTGTAATGATTTTTTAACGGGTACTTTGACACGAAGAGAAGTGGAAGATAAATATGGTATTGGTCATTCTCGAATTACTTATTGGTTAAAGGACCTTGGATATGATTATTCTCAACCCAGTATAGTAGTTTTGCCTAGCATGGAAAACAAAGAAAATAAAGTACTGACATCCAGAGAGGAAGATTCTTTATTACAATTAAAAAAAGAACTTGAAGAGGCTCAGCTTTTAGCTGAAACCTATCGTAGAATGATAGCTATAGCCGAACAGGAATTTAAAATAAAGATTGTAAAAAAGTCCAATACCAAGTGATTCAAGAGATGAAACATAATTATCCCAAAGTTAGTTTAGGCAGATTATGCCGATTACTTGGCGTTACCAGGCAATCTTATTATCAACACTTTTGGCAAGAAGAACAAATTGTTTTTGAAGACGAATTAGTGATTTCTGAAGTATTAAGAATAAGAAAAAATCATCGACACATGGGAGGAAGAAAGTTATATGAATTACTTCAACCCTTTCTGTTAGAACATCAAATTAAAATGGGAAGAGACCGATTATTTGACATTTTATCGGCTAATTATCTTTTAGTTAAGCGTAGAAAAAAACAAACAATCACAACCAATTCATTCCATAGATTCAAGAAATATCCAAATCATATTAGAGATTTTGTGCCTAATTCTCCAAATCAATTATGGGTATGTGATATAACTTACTGGAGGATTAAAGATGGTTTTCTCTACATCAGCTTTATTACCGATGCCTATTCCAAAAAAATAGTTGGTTATTATGTAGGGAACAATTTAGAAGCTTCAGAAACAATTCGAGCTTTAGAAATGGCACTTTCAAATATTTCAGATGAAAATAAAAAACTAGAATTGATACATCATTCCGATAGAGGAACACAATATTGTAGTAATGAATATGTAAAACTATTAGTAAATAACAAGATAGGAATTAGTATGACAGAAAACGGAGATCCACTTGAAAATGCTATTGCAGAAAGAGTCAATGGTATAATAAAAGAAGAATATTTAAACGATTATCAGGTAGATAATTTAGAAGAAGCTAAAGAATTATTAGACGCAGTTATACAATTATACAATAATGAAAGACCTCATATGAGTATAGGCAATCTTACGCCAAATCAGGTACATCAAAATAATTTAAAGACAGAAAAACTATGGAAGAATTATTATGTAAAAAGTCCTATTATTGTAAACCAATAACAGGACTAAAAATGAGTTGTAAATCTATTTTAGGATTAAATATAAATATGTAAACTTATTTTAGGACGAGACACTTTGTGTTAACGAGCGGGACGCTCGCGCTAGCGAGGTGACGGCTCATACTAATAGAGTAGTTTTTGTTAGATGTTATAAACAGGGCTTCCTGTTGTAATTATATTACCCCATTCAGTTCCGTCATTATTTTCTATTCGTTCTCTTAAATTACTTAAATCTAAATCAAAAGTTTTAAGTTCTTTTAGTATAGTTTCTTTGTCGCTAAGAACTTTTGATAATGAATATTTAAACGCTTCAAAAAAGTCTTTTTGTAAAATTGCAATTCCTAAAGCAAAAAAAGCGCCAAATACATAAGAAAAACGAGGTTCTGCCATCCATAAATGAGATATTACATCTTGATTATGTGCCGTTAATAAATTTGGAAATCCTAAATTTTTAAATTCTCCAGTTTGTGTATGAACCCCACCTTCGCAAATGTTTAAAAAAATTAAGCGTCTCTTTTCTTCTTTATTAATCAGTAAATGAAAATCTCTAATACCTATACATTCATTTTCAGATAATTTTATTGAAGATATATTTGGTTCGTAATGCTCATGTTCTCCATGCGAGGAAATCCATATAATATCTGGATTGCTTTCATTTATTTTTTGTACAAACTTTTCTAGGCTACTATTTTCTTCATGATGTATTTCAAAATTTATATTTGCCTTTTCAAAAATTATTTGAAGTGTTTCTTTTTCAATTTCGGAAGTTTGACTAAAACCAAGCCAAAATAGTACACTTTTTACTGTGGGAAATTTTAATTTTTCAGATAAACTTAAATTAATTGGCAAAGTTTGTTTAATTGATTTAATCATTAATGCCTGGAGAGGAGTTGAGTTAAAATCGAATTGACATACAGAGTTGAGCTCTTCTAAGGATTCTGCAAGAGGAGTAAAATCATATAATTCTAAAAGATCTGTTTCATATTTTTTTCCGAGTTTTGGATCTGGTACACCCGAAGGTCTGTCAATTTGTTGAATATTTTGTTTGATTCCTCCTTTAAGAATTCGACGTAAATTAAAAGCACTGTTTTCAGTATCAACAATTTTGATTAGTAATTTTTGTGTATCTTTTTTGTCTAAAATTAATTTGTTGTTGAAATAGTATGAAATTTTGTTAATTTGATTCGGAACTATAAATAAGATACCTCCTTTTTTTTCAGGAACTTTAATATCATAAAAAGTATGTAAAA
>CAMLKV010000373.1 GCA_946480635.1 uncultured Flavobacterium sp. | reverse complement strand
CTTCAACTCCTAAGAAAACTTTTTTAGCAATGTAGTAATCTGCTCCAGTTAAAACTCTTAAACCAAATTGAGTTCCTGCATTGTTAGTGAAGTTTCCAGTTACAAAATCTTGGTTAGCACCATCTACATTATAGAAATAATTGTTCTCAGTGTATTCAGTTTTAGCACCTCTGAAATTAAGTAATAAATCTGCACCTACATAAGTTGATAATCTTTCAGTACCAGCAAAATGTTTTTCAGCTCCAAGGTTTAATGTGAAATTAGATCTTTTGTTGATTGTTGTTTCAACATTGTTTGGGTTTGAATTGTCAATTGATTCAGTTTTGTTAGAGTTTGTAGCAAAGCCTAAACGTAAACCTAAATCGTCTTTTAAGAAATATCTGAATTTTAATACTCCAGTGTTTAAATCAAAGTTTGCATTGTTTAAACCACCAGTTAAACCAACTTCAGTAGTTACAGTTCCTTTTACTGGTTTGTAAGAAGAAGTAGATTCTTGAGCGTTAGCAAAAGTAAACGCGAATACTGCAGCAGCAGTTAATAAAACTTTTTTCATTTTTTAATTTTGTTTTAAAAATTTCGATGCGAATATAAGACGATTTTTCTTTTTGAGATGAAAAAAAAATGTAAAAATTTACATCATAAAATTAACATATTGATTATCAGTATTTTAAGCGCAAAAAAAGGAGCGTATAGCTCCTTTTTTTTATAAAATTTAATGGTGTATTAGAATTTTAAAGCAAGACCTGCCATAACTTTCACTCCATTAAGAGTAGATTTACCTTTGTATTCTACACCTTCTTCAGTTAATTTTGATTTTAAGCTGTTTCCTTCATAACCTACGTTCAAGATAACACCTACAACGTCAGTAAAGAAATAGTTTCCTCCAGCATTAACACCATAGTTTAATCCTGAATATTTTGTTTTTTGAGCACCATCATAAGTATATGCAAGATCTTTGTCTTTACCAGTTGTAAAACCAATTGATGGTCCAGCATAGAAGTTTAATTTTTCTTTATTTACAAAGTAGTATCTCCCTGATACATTTACTTTGAAAGTAGAAATAGAAGGGTCTGTATAACCATAACCATAATCTTCAAAATTTAGATTTTTTGGAGTTAATACAGCTGTTCCTAATTCTAAACCAATACCAGCACTGATGCTTTCAGCGATACCATATTGAAAATTAACACCAAATTGAGCACCAGCAGCATCGAATTTATATTTAGTAGAGCCAGCCTCATCACCTTTTTGAGTACCAGAACCAGTCATGAAACCACCTAAAACATTAACTTGCATAGTTCCTTTTTGGTGTGATTGAGCACTTGCAGTTCCAATAGCTAAAACCGCGATAGCAGATAGTAAAACTTTTTTCATACTTTTTTTGTTTTTTTAAAATTACGGAGCGAAAGTAAGTTAATTTGTTTCATTAACACTTATCCATGCATAATTTTTTTTGTTTTTTTTAATAAAATTTTTGTAAGTAATTGACTTTTAATTTTTTACAAAATACAAGACCGTATTTAAAATACGGTCTTGTGGGATTTTACTTTCAAATTAAAATTTATAGCCAACCGATAGTGACAAAACGCTGTTTTTTACTTCGTTTGGTGAATCTGTATCTTCAATATCTGTTAATCCAACATTATATCTTAAACCTGCAAACAGATTGTCTGTAAAGTTATAAGAAGCCCCAAAATTGAAACTAAAGTCTGTTCCTTTAATATCTTTTTTGAAATCTCTCTCTCCTGAAGCAGAAAAAACATCTCCACCATCATTTTCAGTCCATTCATATTTGGCTTTTGCGCCAGTTACAAAACCTATTTGAGGCCCAGCTTCTAATGCTAAACTTTTAATTACATAAAATTTAGCTATTACAGGAAGGTTAATATAAGATAAATTATATTTCGTCTCTTCATTGTATGAATAGCTATATCCAGGTTCTGAATAATTTTCAGAATACTCTTGTTTGCCTCCTTGAGTAGAGAATACTAATTCGGGTTGAATTGCAAATTTGTCAGTAAGACCAATTTCTGCAAAGCCGCCAAGATGAAAGCCAATCTTTGAGTCAGGGTCTGTGCCGTGTGAGAAACTTAGATCTGATAGATTCAAACCTGCTTTAGCTCCAAATTTTACATTTTGTGCATTAGCAAATCCAAAAGCGAATATTGCTGCTGCAGTTAATAATACTTTTTTCATTGTTCTTTTGATTTTAAAATTAGTAACTGTAATTTATGATTTATGTACTTTTTAATAAATGCCTGATATAAATAGTTGTTAACAATTTTTGAAAAGTTTTTACTTGTTTTGAAGTGGTATTTTATTGATTTCTAGTCGTTTGTTTTTTTTGATGCTTTTTTAAATGAAGAATTTACTTCTGTTTTTTAAGTATTTTAATTCTTAACCTTGGTGTGATTGTTTAATTGAAATCTTACAAAATTTTATTTTTTTGCTCATAAACCCTTATATTTACTGAAAATATTAGCTGTGAGAATACTTGTTGTAAATGGGCCAAACCTAAATTTATTAGGGAAAAGAGAGCCTGAAGTTTATGGAAATCAAGATTTTGAATCTTTCTTTAATTTGTTAAAATCTAAGTACTTAACAGCAGAATTGGAATACTATCAAAGCAATGTAGAAGGCGAAATTATTAACAAATTGCAAGAAGTTGGTTTTACTTACGATGGAATTATTCTGAATGCAGGAGCTTATACACATACTTCAATTGGTATTGGTGATTGTATAAAAGCAATAACAACTCCTGTTGTTGAAGTACATATTTCTAATACTTTTTCAAGAGAAAACTTTAGACATCAATCTTATATTTCCCCAAATGTTAAAGGAATAATTATTGGTT
>CAMLKV010000372.1 GCA_946480635.1 uncultured Flavobacterium sp. | reverse complement strand
GAACTTTAATCACACGGTCTTTTTGTGTAAGAAGTTCTGATGGTAATTTTGCTGTACGCAAAGTATCATCAATTTTAGAAAGCCAATAGAATAATTTACTGTTTTTAGCATGAAAATAAATCGGTACAACCGGAACTTTTGCTTTTCTGATCAGTTTGATAGCGCCTTCTTCCCATGGTTTGTCAACTACCAGTTTTCCGTCTTTGTAAGTCGAAACTTCCCCGGCAGGGAAAATTCCCAAAGGTTTTCCGTCGCTTAAATGACGCAAAGTTTCTTTAATGCCTATTACGCTCGATTTCGCATCCTTGTGGTTTTCAAAAGGATTAACCGGCATAATGTATTTTTTCATCGGGACAATTCTGTGCAATAAGAAATTGGCAATAATCTTGAAATTAGGTTCTCTTTCAAGCATTAATTTCAATAATAAAATACCGTCTATTCCTCCAAGCGGATGATTTGAAATAGTGATATAGGCACCGTCTTTTGCAACTTCTTTCGCGGTAACTAAACCCATCTACTATTTTTAATTTATTAGAACAGCGAACAAAGATAACAAAAAAGTCTACTTTTAGTGTTTGTTATGCAAACTTTCCGCATTTTTATTACTTTTGGATATCTAAAAAAATCGCATGAAAATTATTTCTTATAACGTAAACGGAATACGCGCTGCTATTTCAAAAGGCTTTATCAATTGGCTTCAACAGGCGAATCCTGATGTAATTTGTCTTCAGGAAATTAAGGCTACACAGGAACAAATTCCCACAGAGGAGATTACCGCTGCGGGCTATCCGTATCAATATTATTATCCGGCAACAAAAAAAGGATATAGCGGTGTAGCCATTTTATCTAAAATTGAACCAAATCAGGTTGTTTACGGAACCGGAATCCATCATATGGATTTCGAGGGTAGAAACCTTCGTGCCGATTTTGATGACGTTTCCGTAATGAGTCTGTATCTTCCATCAGGAACTAATATCGAAAGATTAGACCATAAATTCATGTATATGGATGATTTTCAAAATTACATAAATGAGTTGCGATTAACCATTCCGAACATTATTATTTGTGGAGATTACAATATTTGTCACGAAGCAATCGATATTCACGACCCTGTTCGCAACAAAACCGTTTCAGGATTTTTGCCGGAAGAACGCGCCTGGCTGGATGCTTTTATGAAATCAGGATTTATAGATAGTTTCCGTCATTTTAATAAAGATCCGCATCATTATACGTGGTGGAGCTACCGTGCAGGAGCGAGAGGAAATAATAAAGGATGGCGTATCGATTACAATCTGGTAAGCCAGCCTTTGGAACACAGATTAAAACGTGCTGTTATTCTTCCGGATGCCATACATTCAGATCATTGTCCGGTTTTAGTCGAAATCGAGTAATTTTGGTATTGTTATTGTTAGACAAAGCAAAGTTCTAAGTCTGAATTGTCATGATTGAGGAGCTGTTTCCTGCTTTCCACTGCAATCTTTGTGTTTTTAAAGAAAAAACACAAAGGATTTCCGTTTCAATCAGGGCTAGGGCTTCACGGTAAAAAGAATAGTAAAGAATATAACCTAATTATAAAATACCATAAAAATGATTAAAAAAGCCTCACTGGGATTGCTTGTTTTAGCACTTTCAACGTCTTGTGTTTCCAAAAAAATCTACAACGACCTGGAAACAAAATATTCAGACCTTAAAAAAGAAAATCGTTCTATTGCTGACGAAAACAGCGAATTAAAAAAGGCAAAAAGTCAGTTAGAATTAGATCGTGATAAATTAACTAAGGATTTAGCAAGTGCAAAAGATGATTTAGCAAAACAAAAAGCTGATCTGGCCGCTGCACAAAATAAATTCAAGGTTTTGCAGGATTCCTACAACGCTCTTGAGAAAAACAGCAATGATGCTCTTGAGAAAAACATGAATAAAAACCGTGATTTGCTGGCTGAATTAGAAGCAAAATCAAAAAAACTGGCTGAAGAACAGGCACGTTTAGATAAAACAGCAAGCCGTCTGAACGAACTTGAAGCGATGATTGCCGCTAAAGAAGAGGCAATGAGAAAGCTAAAAGAAACTTTATCTAAAGCCCTGAACGGTTTTGAAGGAAAAGGTTTGACAGTAGAACAGAAAAACGGAAAAGTATATGTTTCTATGGAAAACAAGTTACTTTTCAATTCTGGAAGCTGGGCAGTGGGTTCTGAGGGTAGAAAAGCTGTTGTAGAATTAGGAAAAGTATTGGGAGATAATCCGGATCTTTCTGTATTGATTGAAGGACATACAGATGATGATCCATATGCAGGTTCAGGTCCAATCGCAAACAATTGGGATTTATCTACCAAAAGAGCGACTGCAATCGTAGCAATTTTAAGCGAAAATACTAAAATCAACAAACAAAAATTAACAGCTGCCGGTCGTAGCGAATTTTCTCCTCTGGCAAGCAATGCAACACCTGAAGGAAAAGCTAAAAACCGTAGAATCGAAATCATCTTAACGCCAAGATTAGATGAAATCGCTGATATGTTAAACAGCATCAACTAAGCTGAATTTATAAAATCGAAAAGGCTCAGAGTTTAAAAACTTTGAGCCTTTTTTTATTGATTAGTGAATACAATCATAAAATAGATTGTATGAAATAGTTTTACATGAACCGTTCCGATGGAACTTTTACATTCGTACTTTTGTATTTTTCAACGGATTAAAATCCGTTGCTATGAAATAAATAGTTCCTATGGAACTGTTACGTCGTTAAACCTGAAATAAATTGCTTTCGAATTAAATTAGCATTCAATATAAATCCGTAGGATTGCAACATATTGTAGCAACGGATTTTAATCCGTTGAAAAATAATAATCAATATTATGCCTTTT
>CAMLKV010000371.1 GCA_946480635.1 uncultured Flavobacterium sp. | reverse complement strand
TTCCGAAAGCTTTCCAGGCGCAATACGTCGAAGTAATTCCATTTGCCATAAACGTTCTTGTGCATGAACATAACCTAAAACGGTTTGAGCATCTTTCTCTGAAGTAGCATATATATGTGGAATTCCATATTCGTCAAAGTAAACCGAAGTTTCTTTACTAATATTCTTTATTTCAACTTCTCCTTCATATTGAGGTTTATTGTAATATAAATAGACATAAACTCCAATTGAAAAAAGCGCAATTAGAGCAAGCATAAAAAGGGAAAAATTTCTAATTTTTTTCATCTGAATGATTTGTTTCCCAAATGTAATTAATTATGAAATTGTTATTACAAAAAAAGTGTGCCTAAGTCATAAAAAACTTAGACACACCGCCCCAAATTAAAGAAGTAACTCTTTTATTCTTTTTTCTTACTCTCATCAACAATAGCTCCTGTTCCTGCTCCAACACCTGCTCCTGCTAAACCTCCAATGATAGCACCTTCAGCTTTATTTTTACTTATCGCTGCCCCTACACCAGCGCCAATTACGGCTCCTTTAGCTGCTCCACTCCATTTTTTCTTAGCTGGCGCAGAGGCCGTTTGATTAACAACAACAACTTCTCTTTTACTTTCTGTTTTTTGACTATGTGCTAATTGCATCGAGTCTATGATTCTTTGTTTTTCAATTTCTATTTTCATAGAATCTATACTTGCTTGTCTTTCTCTTTCTAAGTCAAGTGCTTCTTTATTAGTATCTTTACAAGAATATAATAATCCTACTCCTAATACCATTAAAATCAACTTTTTCATAACGTTTCATTTTAGAATTAATAATAGTGATTGAATCACATTACAAAGTAATAGGATAGTAACAAGCCGGATATTATATCATTTTTAGGAAAAATTATATAATTTCAACTTTAATAAAAAAGGCGAACAAATGTTCGCCTTAGTATTCTATATCTTTTTTACAGAATTATTTTCTAGGGAATTTAATCTTTTCTCCAGTATTTAATCCATTGTTTTTAGCCAAAACTCCACACATATGAAATAACATTCTTGCTCCAACATTACCATCCCAATCATCTTTACCAGGAGCAACTTCAACTAAATCAAACCCAATAATTTCTTTTCCGCTTTCTGCTAATTTATTAAACAAATATGTAGCTTGTTCAAAAGAAAATCCTCCGGGAACTGGCGTTCCAGTATTTGGACAATACCAAGGATACATTCCGTCTATATCAAAAGAAATACATACTTTTTGCGGTAATGATTCTATAATTGCATCACATTGTTGTGCCCAAGTTTTTCCTTCGAATGACTCAGCTTTCAAATCGGCATCAGTATTAACTAAAACTCTTCCTTTCGATTCGTTTACAACTTCTACCTCTTGTTCACAAAAATCACGAATACCTACTTGAACAATTTTTGAGATTTCTGGAATTTGCAATGCATTGTACATTACTGAAGCATGTGAAAAAGTGAAACCTTCGTAAGCAATACGCAAATCCATATGGGCATCTAAATGTAAAATCCCGAAATTATCATACTTAGAGGCCAAAGCTTGATAGTACCCTAGTGGTGTACTATGATCTCCTCCCAAAAGAACAACTTTCTTACCTTTATTTAACCAATTGATTGTTTGCTCTTTTACAGCATCAACCATATTGGCGCAAGCATCATTAATTTTATTTAAGTTTTCTCTCAGTTCAGCATTTTTACCAACATCACCTCCTTCTTCTAAACATTCAATTATGGGTTGAGCCAATTTTTTAAACTTTTTAGATTTACGCTTTAATTTAGGAGGATATTGATCAAGATAAATACCCAACTTCCATAATTCGGGAAAATCTTGGTGATTCAAATCAACTTGGTAAGATGATTCTAAAACTGCTTCTGGTCCTTTTGAAGCACCAGCTCCATAACTAACAGTAACTTCCCATGGCACAGGAATAACAATAATTTCTGAATCTTCTGCAGAGAAAGGTAATCCAAAGATTGTCGCATCTGCTAAACCTGGCTGACTTGGGTCAAAATTTTCTATAATTTGTTGCTTATTCATCTCTAAAATAATTTCCACAAAGATATTTGTATTAACCGAATAAAAAAAGCCTGCTCTAACAGAACAGGCTTTAATAACTTAATGATATTGTTTTATTAATTTTTAACAAACTTAAGAGTTGTATTGCTTCCTTTAAACTTAGCTGTATAAACTCCTGATGAAAGATTAGAAATATCCACTTTCTCTTCGTTAGTTTCTAAATTTTTCTGAATAAGTTTTTGACCTAATAAGTTATAAATTTCAATATCTTGACCAGAAATAAAATCTCCACTAACAGTGATTTCTGTTGAAGCTGGGTTAGGATATAATTTTAAATTTTTCTTTAAATATTCATCAACACTCAAAGACGGTTGAACAGTTAATGTAAAATTACAATTAACAGAACTTCCGCTAGTTGCTGTCATAGTAACAGTGTATACTCCAGGGGCAACAACAGTTCCTTGTACAGGATTTTGAGTTACTGCAGCGTCACAATTAGGATTGATAGCATTTGTTAAACTCATATAACTTGGTAATGTATATGTATTACCTACACCGGCAACAACTGTTTGATTACCCGGACAATTAATACTTAAAGGAACTGCAGGCAATGCATATCCTGTAGCATTAAAAATTGTGGTCATTGTTTTAATATCAGCACATGGATAATTCATATTTATAGCTGCCTGACGAACTGCTAAAGCTGCCTGTGCTTGAGTAGTTGTACTTCCTGTTAATGCTAAACCTTGTAAAAATGCTTTATCCATTTTAGCTCTACCAATTACATCGTATATTTTCATTAAAGCTGTAGCCCAAATTTGACCATCTGTGTGGATTGTA
>CAMLKV010000370.1 GCA_946480635.1 uncultured Flavobacterium sp. | reverse complement strand
GCGTTACGATAAATTGTTTTTAAATCTTTTAACTCTGCAGTTTTTTCTACGTTTAGTAACTTGCGGTATTCAACTATTTTTTTCATAAATAAAAGGTAACTACTTGTCTATTAGTTTGAAATTGATATTAATTAGTTCAAATCGACAAATTTTTTGCAAAGGTACACTTTTTTTTAACTTTTTAGTTTTGATGCAAAAAATATTCTTTTTGAGTTAAAATTTACTAAGTATAGGTAAAGTTTAACCGATAATTCAATATTAGTTTTCAGGTTTATGATTCGCTTTGTCGAAGTTTCTGGATTTCTTCGGATATTTATCGTAACTGATGTCACTCGGGTTTTCAATAACAGATTTAATGGTAACCCAGTCTCCAATTTTAAAATTAGTATGAACCATTTTATAGTCTAAAAGATATTCGCCGCAGAAATAGTTATTGTTTTCATCTTTTTCGATAATGCCGGTATAAACTCCTTTTTGCGGCATTTTTTCATGTGAATTTTTAGACATCTTATTTTGTATTTAAAATTTAAGATACAAAGTTAATCAATTTCACTTTGTTTAGCGTGTTCGCAGTAATCTGAGTATATTTGCAAATGCAGAAAAATTATAAGCCACATCCTAATTCTTTTAAAAATACGTTTTGTGTATTTCATGAAGTGCTTCCCGATGAAATCGAAGGATTGAAAAAGCAGTTCGAAAGTAAAGCAGGAAGTGTCTATTATTATACTGAAGATGGCATGTACCGGGTTTCTAATCACTGGGGAAGATTGGCTAACAGTAAATGGCGTTTAATTGCCCGTGAACCTGAAACCGAATCGAAAACAAAAATTGGTTTTGCAAAATGGAATGAATTTTATCAGGACAATGCAGAAGATAAACTGTATTATATTGAAGCTGATTTTGATAAAAATCTTGCTAATTACCAGCATAAAAATAATCCGGAATATGACGGAAAAGCAATTTTGAGAACAAGTTTTGAAACCACAAAAAGACTAAAGCAAGTCAGGAATCTACAGCAATTAACTTCCTGGGCAAAATATTTTGATTATGAGGATATTGGTGATTTAAGAAAACGAATCATTAACGAATTAATTTTTACTGAAAAAAGTTTAGAAGATATTAAAAGCGAAATATAATGGGACGTAATAATGAAAGAAATATCAAAAAGCACAATGATAAATTACATAAAGCCCAGGCAAAAGTAAAACAGGCAGAATTGACCCGCAAAGAAAAGCTGAAAGAAATTGTAAAGAAGTTTAACGAAAGTAATGAGTAATAAATTCGAAACATTAAAGGCAAGCGTACAGGAAATTATTGATTTAATCGCTCAGGAAAACAATAGAGAAGCCAATAATAAATTACTTGAGGTGAGTGAAACATTAGATGAAATGATTGATTTTGCTGAAGAAGATGAAGAGGTAAGAGAAATTAGCCGTTATCAGGTTTTGTTGAATCAGCTTCATGTAAAAATTAATGGAGAAGAGCCGGTTGATGGAGAATAAGAAATGCTTTTGTGATACAGGTCTGCTGTTTGAAAATTGCTGCGGATTATATCTTCAAAATAATCAAAAAGCACCAACGGCATTGGCTTTAATGCGTTCCAGATATTCGGCTTATGCAACTCATAATGCTGATTATCTTTTGGAAACAACTTATGTTTCAGAAAGGCAATATTACTCAAAAGCTGAAATTATAAAATGGGCGACAAGTAATAAGTGGCGACAACTGGAAATTTTATTTTACACAGAGGATAAGGTTGAGTTCAACGCCTATTTTTTTGATGAAAATCAAAAACCGCAAATTCATCACGAATTTTCAACTTTTAAATTCGAAAATGGCTCATGGTTTTACGTTGACGGAAAGTTTGAATAATTGTCAGTATTATCGCTAATTTTGATTCATTTTATTTAAATACTTTAACTAAAAATTAATAAACGTTTCGTTTTTCACAGTTCTAAAAAACAGTAATTTTAGAACTATGAAAAACGAATTTAAAAAAGGTTTTTATTTTAAGTCGTACGAAGCACCTTTTCAGTCTCCGTTTGAAAAGCTTTTTGGAATTTTCAAAGAGCTGATCACTCATACTTCGGGAGATTTTGACGAAGCAATAGACTGGCTTCGGGAGTTGGATAAGGAATATAAGCTAACTGATGAAAACTACACTATTGATGATTTTATTGAAGATCTCAAGAAAAAAGGATATATAAAGGACGAAGTTAAAAATGACGGAACTCCTGGTTTTGGAATCACTGCCAAAACAGAACGCGCGATTCGACAGCAGGCACTTGACCAGATATTTGGTAATTTAAAACGTGCCGGAAACGGAAATCACAAAACTAAACATGCCGGAAACGGCGATGAACATACAGGCGAATTCCGGGAATTTAATTTTGGTGACGGTTTAGAGCGTATTTCATTGACAGAAAGCCTGCGAAATGCCCAGATAAACAATGGTGTAGAAAGTTTTATGCTGACAGAAAATGATCTGGTTGTGGAAGAAACCCAGTTCAAAGCCCAAATGAGTACCGTCCTGATGATAGACATCAGCCACAGTATGATTTTGTATGGAGAAGACCGAATCACTCCTGCTAAAAAAGTCGCTATGGCTTTGGCAGAATTAATTACAACCCGTTATCCAAAAGATACGCTTGATATTTGGAAACGATGCCTGGACAATCCCGATAAAAGATTTACCTTATTTACAGGTTGGACCTTATCATACCAATACTGTTGCCGGACTTCAGTTGGCAATGGATATTTTGCGAAGAAAGCGCAACACCAACAAACAGATTTTTATGATTACTGACGGCAAGCCAAGCTGCGTGCGTGAGCGTGATGGTTCGTATTATATGAACAGCAACGGT
>CAMLKV010000369.1 GCA_946480635.1 uncultured Flavobacterium sp. | reverse complement strand
TTAAGAAGTTGGGGATTTTTGTTCCCAAACCATTCCATTAGGACTGAAGTCAAATATATAAAAATGCCTTTAAATTTTGCCTTATAGCCCCAATTTCTTAAAACCGCTGTTCCAGTAGTTGTTATTCAGGAATTGGTCCACCGTTCTTAATCCATTCTTCTGTTTTTTTCTTTCTAATCATCGTCTTTTCATTATCAACTCCATATCTAATATCAAAGTAGGCGAAGAATTTTCGGAATTTAGCTTTTTTCGCAATTAAAGAATTTGGAAATCTAACTCTATATGTATTATATTCTCTGACAGCTTGATTATAATTGTCTAAACTTAAATTTATTTTATCATTTAAATTTGAAACTAAACTATTAGATATAGCAAACTGATTTATTTTATATTCGTTAAATTCAAGTTCTTTTGAACATTCAGTCAAAGAAATTGATTTAGCATTATTCCAGTAATATTTTAAGCTATCATTTTTAAAATTTTGTAGGGACAGTTCAGCATTTCTTTCTTTTAAGTTTTCAGCATATTTATTCCAATTCTGTTTTACGTCGCTATTTAAACTTTCTAAGTTGTTCACGACATTGTTTTTGAATAAAAAATATCCAATCACACAAATCCCGATAAATATCATTAATGTTACTAAACAACCTTTTAGAAATTTCATTTTAGTTTTTTAACCGATTAGTTTTTTTAAAATTACTGGTAACGTTCTCGCGCTACAGCGGGTTTGGGACTAAATTAAGCCCTATTTTCGGATTTGCCAAATCATCCCAAAGACAAAACCAACTTTCCATTAAGCCAATTGCCCAAATCCGTTGTAGCGTGTGTTATGTGATGCCCATATTTACGATATTTTTGTCGATAAAATTAGTTCATCAATCATATGAGTATCTTCATCTAAGTCTTTTGATTTCAAAAATAGTTCTCTTGCTTTTTCTATTTCTCCAATATCAAAATGGTAAATTCCAAGATTTCGATATGAATATGAATTATTTTTGTCAAGTTTAATAGACTTTTCTATGTCAGCTAAACCTTCGTTAACTCTTCCTGTTTTAATTTTTGAAAGTCCTCTATTATTATATGAATAAGCAAAAAATTCATCAATTTCAATTGCTTTATCAAAAAGCGGAATTGCTTCAGAATATTTTTCAAGTAAAGTCAAAGTAAAACCTTTGTTGTTTAAAGAATAAACATTTTCGGCGTTTAGTTCGATAGATTTATTATAAAAATGTAAGGATTCATTATTCATATTTAGTTTACTATAAATAAGCCCTCCATTTGAATAATCGTCGGAAGTTAATTTGAATTCTTGTTCGAAATTATCAAATAATTCTTTTGCTCTTTCGAAGTTTTTGATTTGCATATTTGCAAACATATTTAGACGATAAATATTTTCATCTTTTAGTTTTACCTTTAGAAAGTAATCAAAAAGATTTATTGATTTCTTGTATTCTTTTTTGTTAAATAAATCAATTGCTTCAGCATATTGATTTGAAAATTTTCTGTACTTAAAAAGTTTAGATAGTGTATAACCATCGTTGTAAGTTACTGTTCCGTCAAATAACTCAATTGGGTTTTCATTTGGCATCAGATTTCCAAATAAATCTAATATTGAAATTAAGAAAAATATTACTGCGAAATGCAAATATATATCACTAAAATCTTTTAAAAGTGCTATATATAAATAAAGTGTAGCAAAAATAGAAGAACAAATCGGTCCAGTTAAAACATAAATAATCTGTCTATTAATTGAAATATTTTCTGCTGATGGAACACACAAACCATTTTTCCAAGATAACATTTCATAACTTAACCACACATCCAAAAGTCCAATTCTGAAATTTATACTTTTCTTTGGATTTCCATATGAGCCGATGTATATAGAAACTTTTTGTTTTGTTAATATGATTGCTGGAATTGCGTGTCCAAGTTCGTGTAAAATCACAACTATGCCTCTCACAATTGTTAGTAAAAGAAGTGATTTAAATATAAAAGGTAATTTCATTTACGCATTTTTCTTGGTGGGTATCACATAACGTCCCGCCGGCTTTGTGTCAGGCGAGGATTTTTATTACTGATGCTTACAAATATACCGAAAAGTTTGAAAGAAAAAACTTGAAATAGAGTAGAGAAGTGCAAACACCGGCTCTTCCCTATACACACCCAAACCCCGCTTTCACAAAACCGCTGTTAGGAGATGTTTTTTATTTATCCAAAACGAGAATCTTCTTAATGCCATTGGTGGTTACTTCTTCTTTGAATTTTTGGATGTTGGGATAAATATAATCACTCGTTATACCCATTTGTGTTAATTTATCTTTAATAGCAGGTACTAAAGATTTATGGATATTAAAACATCCACAAATTTCATCTAGAAACATAAGGTTTTTATATTTTTCATCACCAATTTCTTCTTTTACACTTGCAATATATTCTTTGTATGTTCTTTCAATTGGATACCAAGGATGGTTGTTATATAAAAACAAACCTTCTTGGTTAATAATATTTAGGCTATTAACAATTTTATAGAGCTCAGTATTTGGTGTTATTATACTCATAAAATTATCATCAACTTTCTCATACGGAATGTTTTCATCTTCAAATTTTTTATCAAAGACATACTTCCAAGCCTCAAAAGCAGTATTATTTTCATAACAATAATATAAAGAAAAATAATTGTCTATTGGATTATCACTTGGTAAATAAGTAAGATTGTCAATTGCAAAAAATAATGCGACATATGGATTGAAAGAGAAATCTAAAAAAGGAGTAGGTAAACCATAATGTTGCATATAGCTTAAAAAGGCAATTGAATTTTTAGGATTAATTCCAGCTGATTCTAATAGCTTAGTAATAACTCCGTTATTCCATTCACCAGCACAATCAAT
>CAMLKV010000368.1 GCA_946480635.1 uncultured Flavobacterium sp. | reverse complement strand
GAGTCGCTGATTTGGAGGGATTGGTTGAAGAATTAAAAAAAGAAGGGGTAACAATTCTTGACAACATAGAAACGTATGATTATGGCAAGTTTGTTCACATTATGGATGCTGATGGAAACAAAATTGAACTTTGGGAACCTTCAGAATAGTTTTAAAAGAGTTTAAAGATGTTTTAAACATCTTTAAACTCTAAAATATCACCTGGCTGACAATCTAAGACTTTACAAATAGCTTCTAAAGTACTAAATCGTATTGCTTTTGCCTTTCCTGTTTTCAATATTGAAAGGTTAGATAAAGTCAAATCTACTTTTTCAGAAAGTTCGTTTAATGACATTTTTCTTTTTGCCATCATTACATCTAAATTTACTACTATTGGCATAATCAAATTGTTAATTCATGTTCTTCCTGTAATTCAATTCCTCTTTTAAAAATTTGAGCAATCACAAATAAAAATATACTCATAAAAAACCAAACATCTGCTCCTCCTAATTTTAAATCTTGAATACTTGGTAATTTGACACCTTGAGAAATTAACCATTCTACATTAGTTGTACCCCATGAAGAGAACAAACCAATTCCAAATGTTAAATACGCACTATTTAAAATGAATTTTTGAATAGTATTATTAAAAGGTTGAACTAAACTGATTTTCTTTTCTAAAAATAATTTTACAATTAAGTAGAATAAAATAGCCTTTAATACAACTACAATACATGAGTATAATCCAGTAATTAAAAAGCGGCCTTTGTCGAACTTATATAAATCTGATAAGTTTAAATGATTCCAATAATATTGCGCACCAATAGATTTAAAATAAGAGAAAATTGTATTAAAAATAAATCCTCCAGCATCAATACAAAGTCCAATAAAAATAATCCAAGAAAAAATGTGTAGCAATTTTAAAATTTGCTGTGTTCCAATTTTAATTTCCATAGCATAAAGTTTTTAAATATTTTAACCATACAAATATCAGTAAATTTTTATTGAAAAACAATAAATTTTTATTATTTTTTAAAATAAAGCTTAAAGACAATATAATTTCTTAGTTTGATTTAATTTTTTACTCATTAAATTTGCTGTAAAATCCAGGAATATGAACATTAAACTTTTAGCAATAGGGAAAACCGATAATAAAGCATTGCAATCCCTTATTGATGATTATACAAAGAGACTTTCTTTTTATATTAAATTTGATTTAGAAATTATTCCTGACATAAAGAATGTAAAAAATCTTTCGGAAGCACAACAAAAAGAGAAAGAAGGAGAAATAATCTTGTCAAAAATTTCAAATACTGACCAACTTATTTTATTGGATGAAAACGGAAAAACATTTTCAAGTGTAGCATTCTCAGAAGAACTTCAAAAAAAAATGAATTCTGGAATCAAAACATTAGTATTTGTTATTGGTGGACCATATGGCTTTAGTGACGAAGTTTACAAAAAATCAAATGGCAAAATTTCTTTATCTGCGATGACATTTTCTCATCAAATGGTTCGTTTGTTTTTTATAGAACAATTATACCGTGGATTCACTATATTGCGTAACGAACCTTACCACCATCAATAGATGTTATCTGTTTTAATTCCTACATATAATTATTCGGCATATGATTTAGTTGTTGAAATTCAAACACAATGTGAGCGTGCTGGAATTGAATATGAGATAATTGTTTTAGATGATTCATCAACAGAAGAAAAGAGCTTAGAACAAAACAGAAAAATAAATCGGTTACCTAATTCAAAGTTTGAAGAAAACGAACTTAATTTGGGAAGAGCAAAAAATCGAAATTTCTTATCTAAAAAGGCAAAACATGAATGGTTTTTATTTATGGATTGTGATACTTTCCCAAAGGAAAAAAATTTTATTACAAATTATATTCTTGAAATTAAAAAAAGGAATAGTTTCGTTTTCTACGGAGGAATATGTTACAAAAATGATTTTCCAAATGAAAAGGAAATTTTACGATGGAAATACGGAAAAGCAAGAGAAGAAATTTCTGTATCAAAAAGACTTCAAAAATCTTATGAAAGCACTTTAACATCTAATATTGTAATTAAAAAAAGTGTTTTTGATGAAATCAATTTCAATGAAACTATTACTGAATACGGATATGAAGATATGGTCTTTGTTGCTGAATTAAAAAAAAGAAACTTAAAAATAGAACATATTGACAACCCTGCTTATCATTTAAATTATGAAACTTCTGAAATTTTTCTTTCAAAAACTGTAGAAGGTCTAAAAAACTTGGTGTTGATTTTTGAAAACAAATTAATTCAAACCAATGAATCAAAAATCATTCAAAAGTGGGTTTTTCTGAACACATACAAATTAGATAAATTTTTCTCTTTTTTATTCAGAAAATCAGAACTTCTGATGAAAAAAAATCTTTTATCTAACAATCCCTCATTATTTATTTTTGATTTGTATAAATTGGGGTACTTTTGTTCAATAAACACCAAATAAATGTCTTTTTTTTCAGTAATCATACCGCTTTACAATAAAGAAAATTACATTAAAAAAACCTTGCATAGTGTTTTAAATCAAGATTTTGATAATTTTGAAATAATAATAGTAAATGATTGTTCTACAGACAATAGTTTAAGCATTGTTACAAATTATAAAGATTCAAGAATAAAGATAATCAATAATCAAAAAAACCTAGGATTATCAGCAACTAGAAACGTTGGAATACTTAATGCAGATTCAGAATATATAACCTTTATTGATGCTGATGATTTATGGAAGTCTTTTTATTTGAGTGAAATTTTTAAATTAATTAAAATGTTTCCTCAAGCATCCATTTTTGGTACTAATTATGAAGAGATATCTGCTCAAGGAGATACAATTAGTACATTAATTGACAAATCATTACAACTTGAAAAAAGAAAACTTATTC
>CAMLKV010000367.1 GCA_946480635.1 uncultured Flavobacterium sp. | reverse complement strand
TAAATCTATAGTTTTCATTATCTTTTTTTAAACAAATTTCAGCATCATTTGTACAATAAAAATTGATTGAAATCAAGACTTTTTCAAACGCGACAAAGTCTCAGGAGTCATACGGAGATAATTGGCAATGTATTTATGTGGAATTTCCTGAAACAGTCTTGGACTTCTTTTCAAAACTCTTGAATAACGTTCGCTAACAGACGAAACAAGCAAATCCTTTTCACGTTCCATTTGCTGTAACACTAAATTTTCAAGAATAGAATTCCATAATTTTAGATTGTCTTCATTTTTATTAATAAAGTCGAAAAATACCTTTTTGGAGATAATCTTCACTACTGTTTTTTTAATAGCTTGAATATAAAAATCAGAAGGCTTTTCAGTTAAAAAAGAATCCAAGGAAACAATCAAATCATTTTTATAACCAAAGCGGATAATCTGTTCTTCCTGCTCCTGAGCAATATAAATTCTTAAACTTCCTTCTTCAATGAAATAGATATTAGTATCTATACTTCCAGCAACCTTCAGGAATTCATTTCGTTTAAAAATCAACTCATTTTCAAACAAGTTGTTTTCTTTAAGTAGCGATAAAATACCTGAAGGCTGAACAGACATATTTTAAAGATAATTTTTTAAATCTTCTACATCAATATTATCATGTGAAGCATTATAAACTGCTTTACCATTTTTAACCACAATAAGCTGAGGCGATTGATGTGTAACATTGAAAAAAGATGCTATTTCATTCGAAATTGGTCTAAATTCTAATAAATCTAAAAAGTATGGTTTTACTTTATCTTCTAGATCAAAAGTCTTTTCAAAGTTTTTCAAGACTGTTCTACTAATAATACAACGTGTACTGTGCTTAAATATCACAACAGGATTTTTATTAGATTCAACAACTATTTCATTTAGTTGATCCATCTCATTTAATGGAAACCATACCATTTTTGATTCTTCTTTTTGAGGCTCGTTACTGCCAAATATATTTTTTAAAAAACTCATATTTTGTTTTGATTTCAGACATTTTGTCTTGATAACACTTTCCAAATCAATTAAAATCAGACATTTTGTCTTGATTTTCCAACTTGGAATATAAATTGTCTATTCCATTGCAAAGCTAAACTTTAAAACAATACATAGTAAGTAAAAATATGAACTTAAATAATTTAACAATCAAATCGCAAGAAGCTTTGCAACAGGCACAGCAAATTGCACAAGGCAACGGACAGCAACAGCTGGAAAACGAACATATCTTTAAAGGAATTTTAGAGGTAGATGAAAACGTTGCTCCATTTATCCTAAAAAAACTGAATGTAAACGTAAATCTGTTCAAACAAATTTTAGATAGTACCATTCAGAGTTTCCCGAAAGTTTCGGGTGGCGAATTAATGCTTTCTCGTGAAGCTGGAACTGCATTAAACGAAGCTAACATAATCGCTAAAAAAATGAACGACGAATACGTTTCGATTGAACATTTAATTTTAGCCATTTTCAAATCAAAAAGTAAAGTTGCGCAAATCTTGAAAGATCAAGGTGTAACTGAAAAAGGTTTAGAAGCTGCAATTGCAGAAATCCGTAAGGGTGAACGCGTAACCTCAGCATCTGCCGAAGAAACTTACAATGCCTTAAACAAATACGCTAAAAATTTAAATCAGTTAGCGAACGATGGTAAACTCGATCCAGTAATTGGTCGTGATGAGGAAATCCGTCGCGTGTTGCAGATTTTATCACGAAGAACCAAAAACAACCCTATGCTAATTGGGGAACCTGGTGTAGGTAAAACCGCCATCGCAGAAGGATTAGCACACCGAATTGTAGCTGGTGACGTTCCGGAAAACTTGAAAGACAAAGTAGTTTACTCTTTAGATATGGGAGCTTTAATTGCTGGTGCCAAGTACAAAGGTGAATTTGAAGAACGCTTAAAATCTGTAGTAAAAGAAGTAACATCTGCAGAAGGAGACATCGTACTTTTCATTGATGAAATCCACACGTTAGTTGGTGCTGGAGGTGGTGAAGGCGCTATGGATGCGGCGAACATATTGAAACCTGCTTTAGCTCGTGGTGAATTAAGAGCTATTGGAGCAACAACTTTAGACGAATATCAAAAGTATTTCGAAAAAGATAAAGCGTTAGAACGTCGTTTCCAGAAGGTTAATGTTGATGAACCTGATACCGAAAGTGCGATTTCAATCTTACGTGGTATAAAAGAGAAATACGAAACGCATCATAAAGTAAGAATCAAAGACGATGCAATTATTGCAGCTGTTGAATTATCACAGCGTTACATTACGAATCGTTTCTTACCAGACAAAGCAATCGACTTAATGGATGAAGCCGCTTCTAAATTGCGTATGGAAATCAACTCCAAACCTGAAGAATTAGACGTTTTAGATCGTAAAATCATGCAGTTGGAAATCGAAATTGAAGCAATTAAACGTGAAAACGACGAAAACAAACTGAAAGTTCTTGGTTTAGATTTAGCCAACCTTAAAGAAGAACGTAACGAAGTATACACCCGTTGGAAGTCTGAAAAAGATTTAGTAGATAATATACAATCGGTAAAACAAGAAATTGAAGATTTCAAAGCCGAAGCCGAACGTGCCGAACGAGATGGAGATTATGGAAAAGTAGCCGAAATCCGTTATGGAAAAATCAAAGAAGCTCAGGAAAAGCTGGACGGATTACAAAAACAATTACAAGAGAATCAATCGGATAAATCTTTAATTAAGGAAGAAGTTACACACGACGACATTGCTGAAGTAGTAGCCAAATGGACAGGAATTCCGGTAACTAAAATGTTACAAAGTGAACGCGAAAAATTACTAAAACTTGAAGACGAATTACACCGACGAGTGGTTGGCCAAGAAGAAGCGATTCAAGCCATCAGTGACGCTGTTCGCAGAAGCCGTGCTGGATTA
>CAMLKV010000366.1 GCA_946480635.1 uncultured Flavobacterium sp. | reverse complement strand
TATGATTTGATTTTTATTACAGGCCCAAAACGACACAATTGCTCAGGCTACAGGTGCAGTGGTTGAAAATATTGCCCCTAATACCGAAATATCAGTATTAGAATTTATTTTTAAAGGTGGTTTTTTTCTAATCCCCATTGCTTTATTATTATTCTACACGATTTATATTATTATTGAACGCTACATATATATCAAAAAAGCAACTAAGCACGATCCTCATTTATTAAAAGACATTAGAACTCATTTAAGTAGTGGAAATATAGCTTTGGCCGTAACAGCTGCAGAAAGAGACGGAGCAGCTTCAGCTAATGTTATCAAAGAAGGAATTATGACTATTGGAAGACCAATTGCCGAAATTGAGTCGAATATGGAAAAAGTAGCCAACATCGAAATTGGTGAAATGGAGAAAAAATTAGGTGTTTTAGGACTTATAGCAGGTATTGCACCAACTTTAGGATTTATTGGAACAATTTCTGGGGTTATTAAAATTTTCTACAGTATTTCTGTTACCGAAAATATCAGTATTGGTAATATTTCTGGAGGATTATACGAAAAAATGATTAGTTCCGGTGCCGGATTGGTCGTAGGTATTATCGCTAATTATTCATTAAACATGCAACGTCACGTATTAGAGTTTGTTAATATAATTCAGAGACCAAATGCCGATAAAACGAAATAAACGATTTGAAGCCGAGGTAGCAACAAGCTCACTCAGCGACATTATGTTCTTTTTGCTTTTGTTCTTCTTGATTATCTCGACATTAGCAAATCCGAATGTGATTAAAATGACTTTACCTAAGTCTAAAAACAATGAAAAAACAAACAAACAACTTATCAGTTTGTCTGTTACCGAAGAAAAACGCTTTTATTTAGACAAACAAGAAGTTCCTTTTGAAGAGCTTGAAAAACAGCTTTTAGCAAAAATTGGTGACAATAAAGAACAAGCTGTTGTAGTGCGTATTCCTTACAACTTACAGGTTCAGGATTTAGTAGATGTATTGCAGATAGGCGTAAAAAACAATCTCAAGTTTGTAATTGCTACAAGTGCTAAATAACAATTCAATATTTTTAATCTTTCTAGTTATTTCTGATTATTTCAGAGAGATTAGAAAGATTTTTATTTCAATACAGTATGAATAAACTAATTATTTTATCAGTTATATTTCTTGTTGGATGTTCTTCATTCGACAAAAGTTCAAGATTAAATAAGTTTGGAAAAGATGAAGAAAGAGGATATAATTCATTTACAAATACTGAATTAAACATAGAATCATTTTCTTATGCTGATACTTTTTTTGCAAGTAATCTTAAAGAATTTAAAAAACTTAGCCCAAACAAAAAGCCTGACTTCAAAAACATCATTGTTTACGGCAAAACAATATATGATCCTATTTATGACTTTTATATCTTATCAAAAGAAGAACCTCTTAAAAACGAAAACTACATTTCTATAGACACAACTTTTGCAGACTCAAAAACCGTCTTATTAAGAATATCTAAAAACACACCTAAAAGCGATTATAAATTCATTCTAGAACACATCACTTCAATACAATAAAAAAGCGCCCTGAATTGGTCGCTTTTTATTATCTCTTTTCAGATTGCTAATTCAAACTAAAATTATAAATAATCTTACCTACTTGTCTATCTGGCGCATCAGCACTGGCTTGCCATTTTGTATTCATTGCAGCAATTTTAGCTTGTTGTGCTAAACATGAAGCTGTATTTGTAGTCCCTTTTACACCAGGAACAGCTTCTATTGTGTTACCATTTTTATCAACTGTAATTTGAACAGCCACTTTACCTTCTTCATTGCAAGTATATTTAGGTTCTGGTTTAGACAAAACTTTACGACTCCCTAAAAAATAACCAACTCCACCACCACTGCCACTACCGGAGCCTCCTCCAGACCCTGAACCAGAACCACTTCCGGTACCGGTACCATTACCAGTTCCATTTCCTCCTCCGGTTCCACCACCTGATCCACCACTTCCGTAGTAATCATTAGAACCTAAACTTCCATTTGTTTTTCCTTTATTTCCAGAACGCGAATCGTCACCATCACCACCTTTTTTTGATCCACTTAAAATACTTGATAAAGCATCATTCGTATTTTTGGAAACTTTGGGTTTTGTTTCAACAACTGGTTTAGGATCAATTTTAACTTTTGGTTTTTCTGTTTTTACAGGATTTGTTTTTTTTGGAATAACCGCTGTGTTTTCATCAGTATTACTTTCACTGGAAATAATATCTTCATCGGGTTCTGATTGTGCTGGAGTAGGTTTCACAACACTCTTCACATTCAACTCTTCATTTTGAAAATCTTTTCCAGAACCAAAATCACTATTCCCAAAGTTAATAGTCACTCCACCTCCACCGCCCCCACCGGCAAGCATTGCTAAATCTTTAGCATTGGCAGGAGGCCAAAAACGTATAAAAAATAAAATCAGCAGAAAAAGCGCATAAATCACAACCGTTAAGATTAATGATTTACGTTTTTCTTCTGCTGATAATTCTAATGTCTTCATTGCAATTGTTCTATTACACTAATAGTAACGAAAATACTATTTTTTTGTTATGTTTTAGAACAAAAAATACAAGAATTATACCAATTGTTTCAATGCAATTTCAAAGGCTCTTGCGCTGATGTTTTTCTTATCTGATCCTAAATCGTAGGTTTTTTGGATCGCTTTTTTAATCACTTCAGAAGTATCATTAAAGATAGCTTCATCTGTCATAGCGACTTTTTTCTCCATAAAGTAAGCAAAAACTCTAGCCATACCGCAGTTTGAAATAAAGTCAGGAATTAAACTTACTTTACTATCAGTTTCTTCCATAATTGGACCAAAGAAAATTTCTTTATCAGCAAACGGAACGTTAGCTCCACACGAAATAACTTCTAATCCTGCAACAATCATACT
>CAMLKV010000365.1 GCA_946480635.1 uncultured Flavobacterium sp. | reverse complement strand
AGAATGTTTGGTAGTAAATAATATAGAAATATCAGCAACTATATTCCACCATTCTTTTGTTAGTAGTTTCCATTTAATTTTTTTAAATTCTATTTTAAGTTCTTTGTAATACGCTGCTAGTTCATAAGCTCTAAAACGATTAAAGTCAATTCGATTTTCTGCTTTTTGAAGTTCTTGTTTGATTGTTCTAATAGTTATTTTATCACAATCATTTATTCTCTTAATTCGAATATCGTCAAACCATACCTTTTCTTCAAAAATAATTCTGATAAAACATACTATATCAAAGTATGTTTGTTGGAAGGAAACGTTATCAGAAAAAGTAGTCTCTTCAATTCGGAATTTATGTAACCAATAGTTGTTGAAATTTGCAAATTTAGAAAATTGACAATTTTCAAGCCATAAAAAGGAAGTGTTTTTATCTGGTAAACCAGAAAATGTAGCTAATCCCGAAAAATTACATTCTCTAAATTCTGATTTGTTATAAAAACTATTATATCTAAATTCTTTAGAAAAATTACAATCGTAAAATATTATCTGGTCTAATGAAATAGAATCAAAGTAGCATCCTTCAAGAAATTTATTATTATTGATATCAACAGATGTATCTTTCATAAATTCAACATTTTTTAACCAAAAAACAGAGTCGAAATCACAGTCCGCTATTTTTAAATTTCCTTTTTTAAAAATGTTCGATGTCACATTTTGATTATTAGACTCATCATTAAAAAACTCTAAAACTCCGATAGTTGACTTTTGTATGTGAAATCTATTGCAATTAAATGTATTTGATATAAATGTAATGTCTTCAAAATCACTTTCGATAAATATATTAGATTCAAATGTGCATTGCTCAAATTGAAAACGATGCAAGCACTCTTTTTTTATTTTATAAAATCGTATTTCCTTTCCTTGGAACTTTAAGTTTGAAAAAGTAATTAGCAAATTGACATTTTGTAAATCAATGTTTAAAGGGATTTTAATCTCCACAATAAAATTGGAAATGGTTTCTGTAGTATTTGAATAAATTATTTCTTGGAATTTCTCTCCACTTATTATTTCCATAAACCCTTTTTATCAAAAATAAACAAAAAACCCAACAACTTTTACGTCATTGGGTTGGTCTATATTCTTTGTTCTTTATTCTATTTTCTAAAAAACTAGTCGTTAAGCTTCAAAACAGCCATAAACGCCTCCTGAGGAATCTCAACATTTCCTACCTGTCTCATACGTTTTTTACCTTTTTTCTGTTTCTCCAAAAGTTTACGCTTACGGGAAATATCCCCACCGTAACATTTTGCGGTAACATCCTTACGAAGTGCTTTAATCGTTTCACGGGCAATAATCTTAGCTCCAATTGCCGCCTGAATCGGAATGTCGAATTGCTGTCTTGGGATTAACTCACGTAATTTCTCGGTCATTTTTTTACCGATGTTATAGGCGTTGTCTTCGTGGATTAATGCAGAAAGTGCATCAACAGTCTGAGCATTCAACAGTACATCCAGTTTTACTAATTTAGAAGTACGCATTCCGATTGGAGAGTAATCGAAAGAAGCATATCCTTTTGAAACTGTTTTTAGACGATCGTAAAAATCGAATACAATTTCAGCCAAAGGCATATCAAAGTTTAACTCAACTCGTTCTGTTGTCAGGTATGTTTGGTTGGTAATTAAACCACGCTTCCAACGAAATCAGCTTTTGTAATGATGGTTGCTTTGATAAACGGTTCTTCAACCCTATCCAGTTTTGAAGGTTCCGGCAAGTCTGAAGGGTTGTTTACCACTAATGGAGTTTCAGGATGTTTTTTAGTATAAGCCAGATACGAAACGTTTGGTACAGTAGTAATTACCGTCATATCAAACTCACGTTCTAAACGTTCCTGGATAATTTCCATGTGAAGCATTCCTAAGAATCCGCAACGGAAACCAAATCCTAACGCCGCAGAACTTTCAGGTGCAAATACTAACGAAGCATCGTTAAGCTGTAATTTCTCCATAGAAGAACGTAAATCTTCATAATCTTCCGTATCAACCGGATAAATTCCGGCAAATACCATTGGTTTTACGTCCTCAAAACCGGTAATCATATTCGTTGTCGGCACTTTTGCATCTGTAATAGTATCACCCACTTTTACTTCGCGTGCTTCTTTAATTCCTGAAATCAGATAACCAACATCTCCTGCAGAAACTACAGTTTTAGGAACCTGATTTAGTTTCAATGTTCCAATTTCGTCAGCAAAATATTCATTGTCCGTAGCCATGAATTTGATTTTCTGGCCTTTTTTGATTTCACCGTTTACAACTCTAAAGATAACTTCGATTCCACGGAATGGGTTATATACCGAGTCAAAAATCTGTAATGGCTCTTCCGGATTTCCTTTTTGAGCAGGAATCTTTTCAATAATGGCTGCTAAAATATTTTCAACACCAAAACCTGTTTTTCCGGAAGCGTGAATAATATCTTCTAATTTACACCCCAGTAAATCGATAATATCATCACTAACTTCTTCAGGATTAGCACTTGGTAAATCTACTTTATTCAAAACCGGAATAATTTCCAGGTCATTTTCTAAAGCCAAATATAAGTTAGAAATCGTTTGTGCCTGAATGCTTTGTGCAGCATCAACAATCAAAAGCGCGCCTTCGCAGGCAGCAATAGATCGTGAAACTTCGTATGAAAAGTCAACGTGACCCGGAGTATCAATCAGATTCAGGATATATTCTTCACCTTTGTAGGTGTATTCCATTTGAATTGCGTGACTTTTTATGGTGATTCCACGTTCACGTTCCAGGTCCATGTTGTCAAGCAATTGTGCTTTTTCTTCACGGGCTGTAACGGTTTGTGTAGCGCCAAGTAATCGGTCAGCAAGTGTACTTTTACCGTGGTCAATGTGTGCAATAATGCAAAAGTTACGTATCTTCTTCA
>CAMLKV010000364.1 GCA_946480635.1 uncultured Flavobacterium sp. | reverse complement strand
CAGGATATGAAAAATTTATGGAAAGATTGAACACTCATCCACAGCTGATCAAAATTTTGGGTATTAAAAGTCAACAAAGACATCAATCCGGCTCAGGAAAAATGATGTTATTCAAAAAAGTATATAATAAACCCAAGGAATCATTCAAATTTAAACCAACACTTTGGTCCATTTCCTCGAAAATATGAAATCAATGAGGAAAATATTGGACCATCTTTATAAGGATGTTCATTCACCTGCATCATTCACATCTGTCTTGCCTTTACTAAAAGAAGCTAAAAAAATAGACCCAACAATAACTAAAAATGAAGTGAAAAAATATCTAGAATCACAATACACATATACGCTCCATAGAAAAGTAATTCGACGTTATCCTACACTTCCAACTTTAGCTTCCGGCCTGCACACTGAATGGCAAGCTGACTTAGCTGTTTTCGACCGCCTTTCACGTCATAATCGAGGGTACAAATATTTACTAGTATGTATCGATACACTCAGTAGGCAATTGACTGTAGAACCTGTGAAAAGCAAATCTTCCCGCCATATGATTAATGCTTTTGAAAAAATATTTTCAAGAACTCAATATCTTCCTTGGAAAATAAAAACTGATCAAGGAAAAGAATTTACTGCAAGAGAAGTACAAGAATGTTTTCATAAAAAAGGGATACAGCATTTTAGCATGTATAATCCACAATTCCATGCTGGAATGGCAGAAAGAGCAAATCGAACAATTAAAGAAAGACTATATCGATATTTTACTGAACGTCAAACTCAAAATTGGATAAATGTTATCCAGGATATTGTCAATTCCATAAATCATTCAATAAATCGATCAATTGGAATGAGACCTGTAGATATTAACTTTAAAAATGCCGAAAAAATTCGTCAAAAATTAGAACAAAAAGCTGTTCAAAGATTTAAAAATAAAAGAAATAAAGGAAAATTCAAAGTCGGTGATCGAGTTCGAATTGAAAAATATAAACATATTTTCCAAAAAGGATTTACTCCTAATTTTACTGGTGAAATATTCATCATTGACCAAATACGAGATGATATACCCTATCAACCCATAACTTATAGAATCCGAGATCAAAATGGCGAAATAATAAAAGGAAGATTCTACGCATATGATTTCAGTCGAGTTCGAGATGCGATAGACAAATCAGCATCTCAACCTGTCTATGATATTGAGAAAATAATTAAGAAAAGAAAGAAAGAAGGAAAGGAATATTTGTTTGTCAAATGGAAAGGATACGGACCAGAACAAAATAGCTGGATACCAGCTAGTAATCTCTTCTGGAAATAATATAATCCCGTTCATAAGGTGGTAATTAAAAATTATAATAAATAAGACAATATAATTTCAAATTTTCTTAATTCATCGAATGATGAGTACTTCAACTTCTTCCTTTTACATAATCCTTCCATCAAATACCAATGTTGATGGAAACAAAACCAATTCATTCAGGGTTAGACTCCCTCATAAACTACAATTCAATTCGGAATGGCTAGTGGGATTGGCTGTACTTGTCTACCCCCATTCATGGCCTTCACTGGGCACAACTACCCAACAATATTTAAATGTCGTTTGGAAAACCGGGGAAAAAATACTTATTGAATTGCCCTCGAATACATTTACAAATCCAAATGAAGTGAGTACAGTATTGAGTAAATCACTTCAATCTGGAAGCGAAAAATTGGCACAGAAAGTTCGTACTGCTCAGGATTCTTTTCTTCATGCCGTGGATAGGGCTCGAAATAGAGCAAAAACAGAATATGCCAAGTTAGCGGAAGAACTCGCAACAAGAATGGAACCCTCAAGCCAAATTCAAGATATTGAAGAGGTTTCGGATCTGGAAAGTGCCGAAAAAACATTGGAACGAGCTGCAAGGGAAAGTTTAAAAGAATCGGAAGGAAAAATTCCCAGTGAAGAAGATCTCTATAATAAATATTTGAATGAGGAAATTGCTTTATTAGATGATGAGGATCGTGGAATTTTAGATCAAACTAAGTTAAAAGGACTCGAACCATGGGTCCATGCTTATAGGAGGGTGAATTTTTCATGTAGACTTGTATTCGACTCGACAAGCAATCGTTTTACATTCAATTTGGATCAAGGTTTCATTGAACGTATTGAAATGAGTGAGCAACTCTCATATATTCTTGGTTTTGATCAGCAACAATTAACTGAGACAACAACTGCTAAAAACATGCCGGATTTAAAAGGAGGTGTTTCCTCTTTCTATGTGTATGCACCAGGTTTAATAGAACCTATGATGGTTGGCGACGTTACTGCTCCTGTGCTAAGAGCTGTCACGATAAGAGGAAAACCCGATGAAATTATAGAAGAGCAATTTATTGGTATTCAATACCATAAATTACTCACAAAAGAAATTGGAGAAATTTTTATAGAAATAAGAGCATCAAATGGTGCTTTAATGCCTTTCATGTTCGGAAATTGTACATTGACTTTACATTTTCGAAAATCTGCCTATTTTTAAATGAATAACCATCAAATAGATAAAATTCTTATGAGAAACCGAATAACATCTCCACATTATTTGGGTTGTTTTGCTTCAGATCAAATTTTGAATATTAATCCATTGAATTTATCATTCCCTCAATCGATGGTTGTAAATTTTGATCCTTCTGATGCCAAAGGATCTCATTGGGTTGCCATTTTTATTAATTCACCTAACAATGTAGATTATTATGACTCGCTTGGAATTTGGCCCCCTTTGAATAAAAACATAACAAAATTTTTATCTCAATTTAAACTAATAAGGTTCAATCCATACGCCTTCCAAAATCAAAATGAAAAGAACTGTGGTAAACATGCAATATTTTTTCTTTACAATCGATCCAATGGAAAATCTTTAGATCAAATTTTAAATTTTTTGAGTAAATTAAAACCTTCATCTGTTGATAGGTTTGTTGAA
>CAMLKV010000363.1 GCA_946480635.1 uncultured Flavobacterium sp. | reverse complement strand
ACCCATTCGCCAGAAGCTAAAAGTAGTTCTGCCTTTTTGAATTTCATTGTTTCAGATTTTCCGCTCATCACATGTTTGATAGTAACATTGTCATTACGGTTAATTTTTGGTTGATCACGAACTATAGTTTCAGTTACATGGTGTTGTTGAGATTGTCCAGCATTTTGCATAGCTTCACGGTTACGTTCTGCTTGCTCTTCCATGTTTAATACTTCGTCTTTACTCTCGATATAGTTTTCATGGTGAACTTCTTCAACTGCTTCTTGAATGTTAGTGTTTTGTTGAGGTAAATCTCCTTTGAAAAGGAAAGAAATTACATCTTTATTGATGCCATCTAACATGTTTTTGAATAAGTTGAATGCTTCAAACTTATAAATTAGCAATGGATCTTTTTGCTCGTGAACAGCTAATTGAACCGATTGCTTCAATTCGTCCATTTTACGTAAATGTTTTTTCCAAGCCTCATCAACAATAGCTAGAGTGATATTCTTTTCAAAATCAGCAACCAACTGTTTTCCGTTAGATTCGTAAGCCTTCTTTAAGTCAGTTACAACATTTAAAGATTTTATTCCGTCAGAGAAAGGAACAATAATTCTTTCGAACTGATTGTTTGGATTCTCGTAAATATTTTTGATGATAGGTAAAGCCTCGTTAGCATCTCTATCGTTTTTAGCTTGATAATATTCAGATGCTGCTTTATATACTTTACCAGTAATTTCTTGATCCGTTAATCTACTAAATTCAGCTTCATTTACAGGAGATGTTATAGATAAATAACGAATTAATTCGAATTCGAAATTCTTGAAATCTTTCGATAATTTGTTTTTCTCTACAATGTTGTCACAAACATCATAAATCATATTTGCAATATCAAGTTTTAAACGCTCTCCGTGTAAAGCATGACGACGACGTTTGTAAACAACTTCACGTTGTGAGTTCATTACGTCATCATATTCTAATAAACGTTTACGAACACCAAAGTTATTTTCTTCGACTTTCTTTTGGGCTCTTTCGATAGATTTTGTCATCATTGAGTGTTGGATAACTTCACCTTCTTTTAAGCCCATTCTATCCATAACTTTTGCCACTCGGTCAGAACCAAATAAACGCATTAAGTTATCTTCTAATGAAACATAAAATTGTGAACTTCCCGGATCTCCTTGACGACCTGCACGACCACGTAACTGACGGTCTACACGACGAGAATCGTGACGTTCTGTACCTATGATAGCTAAACCACCAGCCGCTTTTACTTCGTCAGTCAACTTAATATCGGTACCACGACCAGCCATGTTTGTAGCAATGGTTACTACGCCTGGTTTACCAGCTTCAGCAACGATTTGCGCTTCTTGCTTGTGTAATTTTGCATTTAATACGTTGTGCTGAATACCTTTCATTTTAAGCATACGGCTTAATAATTCTGATATTTCAACCGAAGTTGTACCAATTAATACTGGACGACCTTCGCTTACTAATTGTTGAACATCTTCTGCAACAGCATTGAATTTTTCACGAACAGAACGATAGATTAAATCTTCTTTGTCTTTACGAGCAATTCCTCTGTTTGTTGGAATTTCAACAACATCTAATTTGTATATTTCCCAAAACTCACCTGCTTCAGTTACAGCTGTACCCGTCATACCTCCTAATTTGTTGTACATACGGAAGTAATTTTGAAGTGTGATAGTAGCGTAAGTTTGTGTAGCGTCTTCGATTTTTACATTTTCTTTTGCCTCAATTGCTTGGTGTAAACCATCAGAGTAACGACGACCATCCATGATACGTCCTGTTTGCTCATCTACAATCATAACTTTGTTATCCATGATTACATATTCAGTATCTTTTTCGAATAAAGTATATGCTTTCAATAACTGTGTTAATGTATGGATACGCTCACTTTTTACTGAGAAATCAGCAAATAAAGCTTCTTTTTGTTCAGCTTCTTCTTCTTTTGAAAGACCTGATTTTTCGATACGTGCGATTTCAGTTCCAATGTCTGGTAAAACGAAGAATCTATCATCAGTAGTTTTTGATAATTCTTTGATTCCGCTTTCTGTTAACTCAACCTGATTGTTTTTTTCTTCAATAACAAAGTATAAAGCCTCATCAATGATTGGCATTTTACGGTTGTTATCTTGCATGTATTCGTTTTCAGTTTTTTGAAGTAATTGTTTTACTCCTTCTTCTGATAAAAATTTAATTAAAGCTTTATTTTTAGGTAATGCACGGTGAGCACGTAATAATTGAACTCCTCCTTCTTTAGTATTACCAGCTGAAATTAATTTTTTTGCTTCAGCTAAAAATCCGTTTGCTAATTGACGTTGAATTCCTACTAAGTCTTCGATTTTTGGTCTTAATTCATTGAATTCGTGACGATCACCATCTGTAACTTGACCAGAAATAATTAAAGGAGTACGAGCGTCGTCGATTAATACCGAGTCAACCTCATCCACAATTGCAAAATTATGTTTGCGTTGTACTAAGTCGTTAGGTGAATGTGACATGTTATCACGAAGGTAATCGAAACCAAATTCGTTATTAGTTCCATAAGTGATATCAGCATTGTATGCTTTTTTACGAGCGTCTGAGTTAGGTTGGTGATTGTCGATACAATCAACTGTTAATCCGTGGAATTCGAATAAAGGTGCTTTCCAAGTACTATCACGTTTTGCAAGATAGTCATTCACAGTTACTAAGTGAACACCATTTCCAGTTAAAGCATTTAAGTATAATGGAAGTGTAGCAACTAATGTTTTACCTTCACCTGTTTGCATCTCAGCAATTTTTCCTTGATGTAAAACAACACCACCAATCATTTGAACATCATAGTGAATCATGTCCCAAGTAATTGCTTTTCCTGCCGCATCCCATGAGTTTGCCCAAACAGCATTGTCTCCTTGAATTGAAATATATGGTTTTGTTGCAGAAAGTTCTCTGTCTTTT
>CAMLKV010000362.1 GCA_946480635.1 uncultured Flavobacterium sp. | reverse complement strand
AAAGACATTAAAGAATGGTACAAGTTTTACAAGAAAAAAAATAAAGTTGACGCTAAAACCGGAGCTTCGATTGCGGGTGGTGATAGAAGTATGACTGTTTTGGAAATTGACGATACTAAAATAAACGCAGGATATAAAATCCGTTTTGAATCGGCAGTAGAAAATCAAAAGTATCATGTAACCGATGCAGAAGTATCTTTAACCACCGAAGGTCTTGCTGAAAAGACTGAAGGAAAAGGCTATATTCGTTATGTGAAACTAAGTAAAATGTAGTCGATTCATGACGCTTTCCATTTGGCGATACGCACACTTCACGTTGGCGGTGGTATCTTCTCTATTTTTGTTAATGGCTTCTATTACTGGAATACTATTAGCAGTTGACGCAGTAGGGCAGAAATTACCGCCTTATCGTGTAGACAATTTTGAAGAAATTACGCTTTCAAAAGTAATTCCTACAGTTAAAGATAAATTTTTAGAAGTAAATGAAATTACTGTTGATCATAACCAATTTGTAACGGTTAAAGGTTTAGATGAAAATGGTGAAGAAATTGAAGGATATATCGATGCAAATTCAGGAAAAATCATTGGAAAACCTGAAAAGAAAAGTGAATTCATTCAATGGGTAACTTCATTGCATCGCTCTTTGTTTTTACACGACACAGGAAGGATTATTATTGGTATCAATGCCTTTTTATTGTTCTTAATTGCAATATCAGGAACGATTTTAGTTATCCAAAGACAAAAAGGTGTTTTGCGATTTTTTGCTTCTATTCCAAATGATGGCTGGACACAATTTTTACATGTTTTTACAGGAAGATGGTTTTTAATTCCAATACTAATTATATCGTTATCTGGAACTTATTTGACTTTAAATAGGTTTAAATGGTTCGATCAAGGCAAGCAAAATCATAAAGAAATAACTTTTTCTGATAAAGCGCCTGAACAATTAGAAATTGCAACTTTTAAAGCGTTTCAAAATATAAAACTTTCGGAAGTACAAAAAATTGAATTTCCTTTTACAGATGATGTTGAAGAACTTTATACTTTAAAGTTACAAGACAGAGAGCTTTTAGTGAATCAATTTAATGGTAATGTTTTAAGCGAAATTAAATACCCTAAAACACTTCTTTTAGAGACGTTGAGTCTAGATTTACATACAGGTAGAGCAAACGCATTTTGGGCAATAATTTTAGGAATTTCATCAATTAGTATTTTATTTTTTATCTATTCAGGATTTACTATGTCTTGGAGACGAATGAAGAATAAAATAAAAAATCAGTTTTCTGCTAATGAAAGTACTATTATTATTTTAGTTGGCTCTGAAAACGGAAGTACGTTGGGATTTGCAAATGCAATCCAAAAGCAATTGGTAGCGTTTGGAAAAAAAGTATTTATTACCGAGATGAATGCTATAAAAGCCTTTCCTAATGCCGAGCAGCTTTTAATTTTTACATCAACACATGGTTTGGGAGATGCACCTTCCAATGCAACTCAATTTGAGAAGTTAATTGGTAAATTGAATTTTTCTAAACCAATTCAGACAAGTGTAATTGGCTTCGGTTCTACAAATTATCCTGATTTTTGTGGTTATGCCAAAAAAGTTGAGTCGTGTTTGCAAAACCAAACTTGGAATCAAACGTTTATCAAGCTTCATACAGTAAATGATAAATCAGTAAATGAATTTGTTGAATGGGTAAAGTCCTATAACGAAATCAACGAAACCGAGTTAAGTACAACTTCGGCGCAATATGTTAATCAGCCAAAGGCATTACAAAAGTTTGAAGTTATTTCAAAAACTCAAGTTTCTGAGGATTGTCAAAACTATGTTTTAACTTTAAAGCCAAGTAAGAAAATCAAATTTCAATCAGGGGATTTATTAGCCATCTTCCCAGGAAACGAAGGCAAAGAAAGATTGTATTCAATCGGTAAAGTTGATGGTAAAATTCAATTGGTGGTAAAACTGCACGAATCTGGATTGGGCTCAAATTATCTTTATCAATTAGAAGTTGGAAGCCATTTTGAAGCTAGATTAGTTGAAAACAAATCGTTTCATTTGCCAAATAAGAAAGAAGCCATTTTAATAGCGAATGGTACTGGAATTGCTCCGTTTTTAGGAATGATTAACGAAAACAGTAAATTACTTCCATTACATCTTTATGTTGGCTTCAGAAAAGAAACACCAATAGTTAAAGCGTTTAAATCAACTTTAGAAACTTCTGTAGCAGACAAGAAAATAAAAGATTTCCAATTTGCTTTATCTCGCGAGGGAAATCATTGTTATGTGACGCAAATTGTTCAAAATGATGCAGAAAAAATAGCGTCATTATTGCAAAATGGCGGAGTTATAATGATTTGTGGCTCACTAGCCATGTATAAAGATGTTTCGGTTGTATTGGAACAAATTTGTAAAGAAAAAACCAATTATAATTTAGCTCATTTCCAAGCGAAAGGGCAAATACTATCCGATTGTTATTAATGAACAGAATCCTTTTTTAATCGTTTTAGTTTCAAATATAGCTGTTTCTCAAGTGCAAAGACATCGCGCAGTGACATTAATGGGAAGTCGTTTTGATATTACCATTGAAGCTAAAGATTCATTGTCGGCCGAAAAATATATTGATGAGTCTGCTGCTGAAATTGAAAGGATTGAAAACTTAATTTCCGAATGGCGACCACAAACCCAAATTTCAGAAGTAAATAGAAATGCGGGGATTAAACCTGTAAAAGTGGATAAAGAAGTCATTCGATTAACGCAATCTGGAATTTATTTTTCTAAATTAACTGACGGGGCATTTGATATCAGTATCGTCGCGATGGATAAAATATGGAAGTTTGATGGCTCTATGACCACTATGCCAAGTGCAGAAGCGATTAAAAAATCGGTAGAAAAAGTTGGGTACCAAAATATTGAAATTGATACCATTGCCTCAACAATTTTCTTGAAA
>CAMLKV010000361.1 GCA_946480635.1 uncultured Flavobacterium sp. | reverse complement strand
TTACCGGCTTTCCCGGGTGCAAAACCGTATCACTCGGCTTTTAAAAGAGGTGTGAAAATTATTGGTGCGACTAGTCATTACGTAACAGAAGAGTTAGACGAAGGTCCAATTATAGAGCAGGATATTTCACGTGTTTCTCATATCCATTCTGTGGAAGATTTTATTATGAAAGGCCGTGATTTGGAGCGAATTGTTTTAGCAAGAGCTATAAAACTACATGCCGAACGTAAAACAATGGTTTACAGTAATAAAACAGTTGTTTTTTCTTAACCAGAATAAAATATAAAAACCGGTTTCTAAATTTAGGAACCGGTTTTTTTATGCAGTATTATTTGGTGTTATTTTTTAATTACACGTACTACTTTTTTATTATTCCCCTGAATTACAACAACATTGTAAATACCTACAGAATAATTGCCTCCTATTTTTTGATTATTAGCTTCAGAAATGTCACTAAACTTGAAATCGTCAGCTAACTTTCCATTCATGTCATATACTTTTACTTCAATTTGATCATTACTAATTGATGTTAAATCTAATTGAAAAGTTGAAATGGCAGGAACAGGATAAGCCACTACTTTAAAAGTATTTATTTCAGAAGGATTCTCAACACCTAAATTAGTGCCTGTTTTAACAAAAATACCCGGAGAACCAATTTCAATACTGCTGTTAGCAGCAACAAATGCACCATTAGTACCTACAACGCTCAGTTGTGTAACTGGAGTGGTTATAGCAGTAAGTCCGTCTGTGTTGTCAAATGTTTTAAAAGTTCCCGTAGATGAAGTACCGAACAATACAGAAGCTACAGGTGTACTGCTTACTCCGTTATACAAATTAACTTGATCCCCACTTCCACTTAAACCTATACCAGATCCTGTGTAGTTTCCGATTTTCAAACCTGTTGGAGGATTTACTCCAAACCAGTTGTTTAAAAATGCTGTAGTTTTTCCCGCTAAATCATTCGTTTCAATAAATATTACAGATTCTCCCGGAGCAATACTTGTAATTCCGTTTAATGCTACAGCTGCTGCAGGTGATTGTGAGTTATCATCAACTTTCCATCCTGTAATATCCACAGCTACAGCTTTAGTATTTGTAACCTCAAACCAGTCAGCCCCAACAGGGCTGTCACCGCTTGACCATGGTGCCACTTCAGAAATAAATAGTTTTCCTGTTGTACCTGGAGAACCAATTTGATTCGCATCATTTTTCGCTGCAAAAGCATCATTAACACCAACCTGGCTTAATATTGAAATTGTAGCGTTGTTAAGACTAGCTGCGTTATTAAATGTTATATTAGTTGTTGATGTTCCAAAAACAATATTAGCTTTAAGATTTCCGCTGGCATCAAATAAATTTACCTGATCACCTCCTGAACTTAAACCTATTGAACCACCTGTGTAAGTTCCTACCTGTAAATCAGCTGGCACATTACTTCCAAACCAGGTCGATTTGAAGTTCGCAATAACGGTCGCGTTATTTGCAGCAGTTGTTTCTAAGAAAATTACAGATTCTCCAGACTTAATAGTCGTGATCCCATTTAAAACCAAAGCTGAAGAAAATGCTTTAGAATCGTCATCTACTTTCCATCCTGTAATATCAAGATCAGTTGTTCCGTTGTTAGTTACTTCAAACCAATCGGCTTTAATTGGATCAACGCTGCTAGACCATGGTGCTACTTCTGTGATGCTCACTGTTGCAATTGGTGCTACTTCATTAACCACATCTGTAATTGACAAAGTAAAATTAACAGAAGCATCCGGCGTAGAACCAACAGTAGTATCATCTACATTTACAGTAACAGCATAACTTGTTTTTGTTTCATAATCCAATACTGTTCCTGCTTTAATGTATAAAGAAGAACCAATAATCTGAAAAGAACCGGCATCTGCACCCGATAATGACAAAGTGTTTGTTCCTAATCCATCATCCGTGACTAATACATCTGAAATCTTAACTGCCGGTGTAGTGGTTGTATTCTCTAAAACCGAATTTGTTGTATTTGCCAAAGTCACAGCTGTTGGAGCCTGATTTGGCAAAGCAGAAGGAGCATAAACCCAAAGCTGCGGATGATCGATATCACCACCTCCATTTTCGTTAACGATATATAAATTACCATTACGGTCCATAGTCATTCCTTCGTGTTGCTGATTAGCAGCATCTAAAGGATTTCCCGGATCAGATACAATTGTCAAAGTACTTGAAATTACTCCATTTCGGTCTACATTTACCACTTTAGCATTTTCCTGACTCAATACTAATAAATTATTGTACAAAGGCTGACCATTTAGTGCAGGCAGATTCGATAAAGCAAAAACATCTGCCACATCTGTAAATCCTAATAATGAAGGATCAAAAAGATTAACAGAATTATCTGTTGTAGCCGAACCATTTGTGGCAGTGCCGGCATTAAAATCGATTCCGGTCTGGAAAATTCCCATTGGAGAAATCTCTTTCAAAACAATATAGCCACCTGTCAACGGATCATAAGAAAGTCCTTCTGTTCCTGTATTATTAACAAAAGTCCCTAATTTTACGGTTTTAGCATTGCTTCTGGTAAGCGTTGTTCCGGCTGCATAAGTAAACAAAACGACTTGCCTGTCACGCTCTTCAGTCATTACAAACTGACCGTTACCAATATAAGTAATCCCTTCAGAGTCATAAAAATCAGTTCCCTGAGGGCTGCTTCCCTGAGCCAGGGTCATCGCATCTATAAATTGTCCCGTTAGCGAAACCTGAGTAACAGAAGTAGTTCCGTCTCCTACAATAAAAAGTGTATTAGTATCCCAATTGTATGTAACCCCGGAAGCTTCCTGAGCTAATAAATTGTTTGTTGGATGAGCTGTTCTTGCTGGTTCCGGCAAATCGTAACGGCCAACTCTTACGTAAGTCGAAAGATCTACAGTCTGGGCGATACTATTTTGATTAAACGCTAATATTGCCATAATCGAAAACA
>CAMLKV010000360.1 GCA_946480635.1 uncultured Flavobacterium sp. | reverse complement strand
ACAGGAATGTATTACCTGAGAACTAAAGCAGCAGTTGATGCAATTAAGTTTACCTTAAACAACGATAAAAAAGAAGAAACACCAAGTCTGTTAGTAGAAACTGAAGAAATCGATATTGAGGATTATAAAGCAATGTTACTAAAAGCACAAGCAGCGGGTCCTGAGGATTGTGAAATGTGTGGGTCTTAATTTTTTTTAGAAGAAAGAAGATAGAATAAAGAGAAAAGATTTATTCTTAGTTATATGAAAAGCAGTTGTCATTATTGATAACTGCTTTTTTTAAAATAGAGAAAATATGAAATTGATAAATGATATAATTAATGAATTAATAGATTCAGAAAAATCAATTAGTTCTCCACTTTTAAAGACAAAGGTTTTAGCAAGTAGACTTCAAAATGAAACTCTGTTAAAATGGGTTAGTAGTGAATTAAAAGGATATGAGAGATTAGATTTTTTACCAGATTATAGAAAGTTTAAAGGGAATATAATTGGAACATTTATCTATGGAGATCGACAATATAATAGTCAACCGGTTCCGATACTTGGTCTTGATAAAGAATTTCAAGCAAATTTAACTGATATGAGTTTTTTTGATAGCATCTCGATTTTGGAGAAATTTCAAAGAGAAGATGGAAGAGGAAAATTAGAACATGTTTTTCCTGCAGAAATTACCGCACTTATTGAAGAGAATTGGAGAAATATGGGAAATCCCTATCTGCAATTAATTAATTGTAAAAGATGGGTAGCTGGAAATGTAGTTGATGGGATTCTTGCATCTGTGAGGGACAGTCTGCTGGATTTTATGCTGAAAATTGATTCGGAGTTTGGGAATATTACAGAGATAGAAGAATTAAAAACTAAAAAAGAAGCAATTGCAACGATTATGAATCAGACGATAATAAATAATAACGGAGATGGTAATGTTTTAAATACTGGAGAAAAAGCTAATATTTCAGCAAATATAAATATCGTAAAGAGAAGTAAGGATGAATTATCAAGGCGATTAAAAGAAGGTGGTGTAAAAGAAGAAGATATTGTCGAACTTGTTGAAATAATAGATGAGGAAGAACCAAATTTTGGGAATAATACATTTGGACAAAAGGTAAATGCTTGGAGTCAAAAAATGTTAGGAAAGGCGCTTGATGGTTCTTGGAATATTGGAATAGGTGCTGCTGGTAGTTTAATAGCAGAAGTAGTAAAGGCTTATTATGGTATGTAAAACATAAAGCAGTTATTATTAATGATGACTGCTTTCTTATAATTTATGCACAATTTTGTCATTCCGAGGAACGAGGAATCTTCGCAAGAAACTCGACAAAGATTGATGATTAGCACTGTAGAGTTTCTTGCGAAGATCCTTCCTCCGTCAGGATGACAAAAAATGAGAGGAAAACTGTTTAGACGAAATAACCATAAAGTATTTCAGGATTAGTAAGCTTTGAAAACAGTAATTTCAAGCAAACAGATAGTTTAAAAAATCTAAGTTTGGATTGATTGTTTTGATTAACTCTAATTTTTTATTTCTATTCCAACCCTTTATCTCTTTTTCACGATTAATTGCTTCTTGAATCCAAGTAAACTTTTCATAATATAACAAAAACTCTACTTTGTATTTTGAAGCAAAACTTTTATTCCCTTCAATAATGTTTTCTTTATGTTGATCTAAACGAATTCTTAAGTTGTTGGTTACGCCTGTGTAGAAAACAGTTTTTGATTTGTTTGTTATTATGTAAATGTAGTAGGTGTGAAGATTAATTTTTGAGTAAATTACAATTTATCAAGGAATTTTCTTATTTTTTTTAATAAAAGAATATTAGTCTGCTGTTGCGGAATAACTTGCGAAGATTCCTCATTCTTCGGAATGACAATATTCGGATGAAGATTTTCGTTTAAATATTACCAAAGACTTTCAAAATCTTAGAACCTTAGCAACTAAGAACTCAAAACCTTCCTCAAATTAAACCTTTCCCAAAAACAAAAGTCTTATCTTAAACTAACCTCTTTGTTATGAAAAAAAGCAATCTTTGGTCGTTACGTTTGGGCTTCTCAGGAAAAGAATCCAATAAAATAGAAAAACTGGGATTAGAAAAATTTCTAAAAAAATCCTATGATTCAAAGTTTGATACACAACTTCCCGCTTTTTTAGAAAACACTCCTAAAACCACAGCCGAATTAAAAGCACTTCGACAATCGCTGAAAGATCTCGATCCGGAAGAAAAAAAGAAAATCCAGCGAAAAGAAATTTATACCACAGGCGAATTAAAACAATGGTGGATTGCAAAAATGCAAACAGATGAATTTCCACTGCGCGAAAAAATGGTTTGTTTCTGGCACAATCATTTTGTTTCTGCTTCCCAAAAAGTAAAAATCAATTACTGGCTTTACCAGCACAATATGATTTTACGTGAAAATGCTTTTGGAAATTTCAAAGAAATGACCAAAAAGATCGTAAAATCGAATGCCATGGTGAAATACCTGGATAACGTCGACAATAAAAAAGGTAAAATCAACGAAAACCTAAGTCGTGAATTACTGGAATTATTCACCATCGGAATCGGGAATTATACCGAAGAGGATATCAAAAACGGTGGAAGAGCTTTAGCAGGATTGAATGTTGGCGATGAAGGAGCGGTTTATCAGCCCAAAGCTGAAGATAACAGCAATAAAACCTACTTCGGAAGAACCGGAAACTGGAAAGCCGATGATCTGGTAGATATTATTTTCGAACAAAAAAATATTCCGTACCTCATTACCCGAAAAATCCTGAAATGGTTTCTTTATGATGAACCTTCAGAAGAATTGGTAATTCGGTATGGCGATTATTTCAGAAAAGTAAACTTTGAAATAGAACCTTTGCTTACTAAAATTTTCACCGAAGAATACGCTAAAGACATTACAGGAAAAAAAATTAAAGATCCATTGGTTTATATTTTTCAGCTTACTGATGAGTTACAGCT
>CAMLKV010000359.1 GCA_946480635.1 uncultured Flavobacterium sp. | reverse complement strand
TATTCCGGAAACAATAACTTCATACGAATGGGTCAAATTTGGAATTCGAGATAAAGCAGAAAGTACTTTTTCTTTTTCTATCTCCATGGGAGTGAGTATAATTATTTTAGACATTTTTATATTTCTACTGTTTTTTTTAAATCCATTGGATAGGTTCAGTGTAATTTTCTCCAAAGTACGTTAGATATTGCACCATTCGTGGCGTTGTACCATAATTAGGCGTTGCACAATGCGGCAAAGCTTGATGCCAAATGACCATATCCCCTGCTTCACCAGTAATAGGAACGGGTTGCAAGGTTTCTAAAGCATAGGTTCTTATTTCTTTTCCTTTCGGAATTTGGTTTATCCAATCGGCAATACTGTTATGAAAACCAGGCACACAGTGAAAAGCTCCATCTTTTGGTCCGCAATCTGAAAGATAAATCAATCCTTGTAATCGAAACGGAATGGGTTGTTGCAAACTTACATCCCAATGCAAATCACTTCCTTTGAAAGTATAATTTGGTGTTATGGGTGGATTAAAACTTACTTTATCTATAGTTTTATAAATCTGTTTGGATTGGTATAATTGTTCATAAGCCTTTTTGATTCGGGCAGAGGCTCTATTTTTTTCTAAAATAGGATGCTCAAAAAAGTTAACCATCAGTCCTTTTTGCTCTGAATGTGCAACATACCAGGAGTCAGGATTATCAGGTTCCATTCCTAAAAACTCCCATATAATTTGTTGAGTCGCTAAACAATCTTCTTTGGAAATGGCATTTTTTAAAACAAAATAGCCATTATCTTCAAAAAATTGTAAATCGGTTTCAGACAAAACATCTTCATTTTTATCTTCAACAGAAACTAGCGTTGTCGCTTTCTTGTTGATCCATTCTTCAAAATCATCTTCAGATGGTTTTTCGAAATACAAATACTGCAAGGCTTCATCTAAACCTATTCCATTTTTGTACAAATGTTCTACTTCCTGAGCCCAACTAGCACTAGCTGAAGATTCTCCGTTTAAAATTCGGTTTCTAAGTGAAGCTAATACAGAATTGGCAGACATATTTATACTTTTAAGTAGTTCCCAAAAATATGAAATTCTTATTTGTTTTCTTAAATTTGGGCCATGTCAAAATTACCCAATATCACAACTAGTATTTTCTCTGTAATGTCGCAATTAGCGAATCAACACGGAGCTATAAATCTTTCACAAGGATTTCCAAATTTTCCCGAAGATGAACGTTTGTTACAAATTTCTGAACGTTTAATTAGAGAAAACATTCATCAATATACTCCAATGGCAGGTTTACCATCTTTGATGGAAAAAATTGCAGATCAAACCACAAAACAATACGGAAGAATTGTAAATACAACTACTGAAATGTTGATTACAGCAGGTGCAACACAAGGTGTTTTTACCACAATCAACACTTTTGTTTCTATTGGTGATGAAGTTATTATATTGGATCCAAGTTATGACAGTTATGAACCCTCGGTTTTAGTAGCAGGAGGAAAACCTGTTCGTGTATCATTGAATAATGATTATACTCCAAATTTCAACAAAATTGAAGATGCTATTTCTTCTAAAACAAAAATGATTGTGGTCAATAATCCGCATAACCCTACTGGAAGAATTTGGACAGAAAAAGATTTTGAAGCACTCGAAACTATTTTAGAAAAACATCCTCAAATTTTAATCTTGGGTGATGAAGTCTATGAATACATTACTTTCACGCAACCTCATATTTCTTTCAACACAAGAGAAAAACTAAAACACAAAACAATCATTGCATCTTCATTTGGGAAGTCTTTACATGTTACTGGCTGGAAAGTGGGTTATTTAATTGCTCCTGAAAATTTAATGCATGAAATGAAAAAAGTGCATCAATTTTTAGTTTTCAGCGTAAATAGCTTTTCACAACATGCTATTGCTGAATATCTTGATGTGGTAGACTTTAGCGAAGTATCTCGCATGTATCAGCGTAAACGTGATTTATTTCAGTCTTTATTGAAAGACAGTCGATTTGAATTAATGCCTTGTGATGGGACTTACTTTCAAGTTGTAAATTATAGTTCAATTTCAACGCAAAACGATGTTGATTTTGCCAAAGAATTGATTACAAAACATGGTGTCGCTGCTATTCCAATTTCAGTTTTTTATAATGATGCTACCGACAGACACATGCTTCGTTTTTGTTTTGCCAAAACAGATGAAACATTAATTGCAGCTGCTGAAAAGCTCAATAAAATTTAATATCCAAAAATAAAAAAACACCAACAAATTGTTGGTGTTTTTCCGCTGAAACTACCGAAGTTAGTTATAGGAAATGGTTAGTTTAAAGTAATTTCAGCTATACCCTTGAACCTAAATAAAAGAACTACTTTTAATTAAAGAGTATAATTTTATATAAAAGGTTGGGATGAAATAATATTTTTTCTTTTTTTCTTCAAATTGTAACTCAAGTACAAGAACCTTCATAGTCACACTTAATAATTTTAGTAACTTTATAGTTCTTATAAAAATTTAAAAACTATGAATTTTTCAGCAAAAATGCTTCGTGATAATGCTTTAGCAGACAAAGTAATTGTGGTTACTGGTGGAGGAAGTGGTTTAGGCAAAGCCATGACAAAATATTTTATGGAATTAGGAGCTAAAGTGGCTATAACCTCCCGTGACCTAGAAAAACTTAAAACTACTGCGCAAGAACTTGAAAAAGAAACTGGTGGTAAATGCCTTGCCATGCAATGTGATGTACGTCATTACGATCAGGTGGAAGCTATGCTTGAAAGTGTTTTAAATGAATATGGCAAAGTCGATGTATTACTCAATAATGCCGCAGGAAATTTCATATCTCCTACCGAAAGATTATCTGCAAATGCTTGGGACACCATTATCGATATTGTTTTAAAGGGGTCAAAGAACTGTACATTGGCATTTGGAAAGCATTGGATTGATAAAAAACAAACTAATACCAATA
>CAMLKV010000358.1 GCA_946480635.1 uncultured Flavobacterium sp. | reverse complement strand
GCTTCATAATTACAGACAAAATCCAAATCATCTACACCATTTGCTATTGCTTCATTTGCTTCTTTAATCTTCGTTTCCAAATCTGATTTACCTTCTGGAAAATCGATAACCGTACCAATACCCAAATTCGAATTGGCATTCAAAATCATTTCTTTCGCTAAGCATACATGTTCCGGCCGAATCATAATCAGCTTAAAACCTTCTGAAATCGCTTCTGAAATTGCATATTTAACAACAATATCGTTTTCCGTTTCCGAAATACCGGCCTGAGAAGCAGTTTTTAAGTAAGTGGAATCTAAATATTGTCTAATATTCATACTTTTAGGATTGGAGGAATGCTGCAAAAATACATTTAAAATTCAGAAAATAAAAAAACCCACCGAAGTGGGAATTCATATTTTATATTTTATCTATCTGTTTTTTAAAAGCTATTGCCGAAAAAACAGCTGCTGTGGCACCAATTGCATTCCCTAAAATATCATTTACATCTGCCGCTCTGGTTTTTGTAAATATACTTTGTAATATTTCAATAGTTATTCCAAAAAAAACTGAAAATATAAAAGAAATCAAATAAGCCTTGTAGTCATCAGTTGTCCTTCCTTTAAATTCTTTTTTAAAAAACAATATCCATGAAATTGTAAATCCAAAATGAAAACAAAAATGTACTATTTTATCGACACTGGGAAAATTTACTACTGGAATATTACTTGAGTCTGTAAGACAAAAATAGGTAATAATTCCTGAGCAAATTATAGCCCACAATAAAAGCAGTTGTTTAGGCACCTATTAGTTGTTTGTATGCTTCATCTGATAATAATGAATCAATTTCTGAAGCGTTAGCAATTTTTATTTTAATCATCCAGCCAGCTCCGTAAGGATCAGAATTTACTGCTTCGGGCGTACTTTCTAAATCCTCATTAAAAGCAATGATTTCTCCTGATAACGGAAGGAACAAATCAGAAACTGTTTTTACAGCTTCAACAGTTCCAAAAACTTCGTCTTTATCTAATGTCTGATCTAAAGTTTCTACTTCAACGTATACGATATCTCCTAATTCTTTTTGAGCAAAATGAGTAATTCCTACAGTTGCAACATCCCCATCGATGCTAACCCATTCGTGATCTTTTGTATACTTTAAATTTGCTGGTATGCTCATAATACTATGTTTGAAAATTGATAATTTAATTTTAAAGCAACAAATGTAACAATCTTCGAACGAAAATTACTTTATAATCACAAAATTAATTTCCGAAATTATATCGAAGTGTAAACCCTGACCGGATATTAGTTAATGGGAATGACGTAGAAATTACAGCTTTTGAGAACGAATGATCATAATAGAATATAGCCGTAAGATTTTTGCTGAAAGCATAATCCGCAGTAAGCTTTAATGACCAGATATTGACCCGCTGCTAATTGATTATTGTCATAATCCAAATAACGAACCAGAGTCTGATTATTTCTATATGAAAAATCTGCTTTGATGTTAATATCACTTTTTATGATCCCTGTTGGATTATCAGCTAAAGTTGATGAAAAAATAACATCCTTAAAGCGATAACCTAAACCTACAACATATTCAATACCTTTTACTTCAGTCAGTAAATTATTGTCAAAACTCATAGATAAAGCTCTGTCTTTCTTAACCTCCGTAAGCACTCTCAATGATCCCTTCAATTCAAAATCAACACGAAGTAAAGGACTAAATTGTTCTACTAAATTGATATTTGACATGATTGTTTCGTTAAAAAAATTACCATTTACATCTGTACCACCCGGATTTTCATTATAATCAAAATTTGATCTGAATTGATTAATAGTATAAGAAGCCCTGTAATTATGTTGTAAAGAAAACCGTTTAAACCTATCTTTAAAATATTTATAACGCATCAATCCATTATACTTTACACTCCAGTTCGGAATAGGGAAATTTCTAAAAATCCCGGTCGAAACACCAGATGCATCACTTCCTGAATAAGCAGCTAGAAAGGCAGGCAGTAAAACAGCCTGATTGCTTTTTCCATACCCGACAGGATATCCGTCATTTGATATAATTTTTTTTCTTTCAGGATTATTTGGGTTCGCAAGATTATCTATGGGTACATTTGTATCTTCAACAGGAAGAGATCCTGCATCATATCTTGGAATTGCATTTCCGTATCGATCTTCTGCCAAACGATTGGCTATTATCAGACGATTTTCTCTAAAGTCGTCAAAAGCTTCTGAAACATTTTCATCACTTGCAGAAAATGCTGTTTTGATTAATACGGTAGAAATAGAAAACATCCCATATGTATAAGGAGAGAGTGGCTTATATTCACCATTGACCACGCTATACTGCTCTGAAGAATTTTCTGAATACGATCTGTCCATAGTTAAATCTATTTTTAGATCCGGAAACAAATCTACATTAGCTGTTATCTTTAACAACTTATTATTCACTTGTGTGAAATTTTGATTGAAATTTTCATAAGTGGTCAGCCAGCCATTTTTAGCGGTTTTGAAGTTCCTAAAAACCCTATGCTTGGTGTATAACCCGGTAAAACTGTTCCGCTGTTCTCTGTGTAATTTATCTGAATATTTTTTACACTTGTAAGCATTCCAATCAAACCATCATAAAACGGACTTCTGGCAGCTGGTGTTTTATTAGTATTTACTATTTTTTCTCCTGGTTTTGGAGGTCCTGCCGGTTTTGGTTTTGCTGTTTTTTTGGCTCCTGGTGTTAATCCTAAATACTTGTACAATGTTGTCATATTAAAAGTAGTACTTAGTGTATTAGAATTTGCATTTTGAATCGTATTTCCTAAGTTATAGGTAGTAATCGATCCATCAGGATTTTCCTCTTCATATTGAGACAATGCAGTTGATGAACGCTGCCAGTTATAATCTGCAGTATAGGAGTAATTTGCTTTTACAAAACTAAAAATTGGCAATTTGTTAATTGGGATATCATAATTTAAAACCAATTGCTGCGTATGCTGGTTTG
>CAMLKV010000357.1 GCA_946480635.1 uncultured Flavobacterium sp. | reverse complement strand
AAATCACCCAGATATTTTAATGGCAATCTTCCTATTTTACCAAAATCTACTCAAAAAGTTGGTGTTTTTGTCAATGCTTTTTTAGATGATATCCTTGATAAAATTAGAAGATACAATTTGCAGTTTGTTCAGCTACACGGTAATGAATCACCAAATTTCTGTAAAGTTTTAAAAAAAACAAGTGTTAAAATCATCAAAGTTTTTTCTGTTGACGATGCGTTTGATTTTGATGTAATTACTCCTTACGAAACAGTTTGCGATTATTTTTTATTTGATACTAAAGGAAAATATCATGGTGGTAACGGAATTGCTTTTGATTGGAATCTTTTGAAAAATTATCCTTCTAAAAAACCATTCTTCTTAAGTGGTGGAATTGGTGTAGAGGAGATAGAAAAAATTAAAAAAATGAATTTACCCATTCACGCTATCGATGTGAATAGCAAATTTGAAATAGAACCAGGACTAAAAAGCACACAATTAATAAAAGAATTACAAAATGAAATATCAAGTTAATGAAAATGGATTTTATGGCGAGTTTGGAGGAGCGTTCATTCCAGAAATGCTTTATCCCAATGTAGAGGAATTGCGTAAGCAATACCTTGGTATTATTGCAACTGATGAATTTCAAAAAGAGTTTCATCGATTGCTAAAAGATTATGTAGGAAGACCAACTCCTCTTTATTTTGCAGAGAGACTTTCGGCTAAATACAACATCAAAATCTATTTAAAAAGAGAAGATTTATGTCATACAGGAGCTCATAAAATCAACAATACAATTGGTCAAATTTTACTAGCTAAACGACTTGGAAAAACACGAATCATTGCCGAAACTGGAGCTGGTCAACACGGAGTGGCGACAGCAACTGTTTGTGCTTTAATGGGGTTAGAATGTATCGTTTATATGGGAGAAATAGACATTCAGCGTCAAGCTCCTAATGTAGCTCGAATGAAAATGCTTGGTGCAGAAGTTCGTTCAGCAACCTCAGGATCCAAAACCTTAAAAGACGCTACAAATGAAGCCATAAGAGACTGGATTAACAACCCTATTGATACTTTTTACATCATAGGCTCAGTAGTAGGTCCTCATCCTTATCCTGATATGGTGGCACGTTTTCAAAGCATCATTTCAGAAGAAATTAAAAAGCAATTACAAGAAAAAGAAGGCAAAGAAAATCCTGATTATGTAATAGCATCTGTAGGCGGAGGAAGCAATGCAGCTGGAGCGTTTTATCATTTTCTTGATAAAAAAAGGGTAAATTTAATTGCTGTGGAAGCAGCAGGAAAAGGAATCGATTCGGGAGAAAGTGCTGCAACTTCTGTTTTAGGGAAAATAGGCATCATCCACGGAAGCAAAACTTTACTAATGCAATCTGAAGACGGACAAATTACAGAGCCCTACTCTATTTCGGCTGGTTTAGATTATCCAGGTGTTGGACCATTGCATGCTCATTTACATAAGACTCAAAGAGCCGAATTTATAGCTATAACGGATGATGATGCCATGGCTGCAGGCTTAAACTTGTGCAAAACTGAAGGCATTATTCCTGCTATTGAAAGTTCACATGCCTTAGCTGTTTTAGACAAAAAGAAATTTAAAAAAGATGATATTGTTGTGATCAATTTATCAGGTCGTGGCGACAAGGATTTAAATACTTACATCAACTATTTTGAGCTTTAATCAGTATTAAATTAGATTTAGAAAACATGAATAGAATAAACACAAAATTACAAGAAAACAAGAAGTTACTCTCTATCTATTTTACTGCTGGTTACCCAGAACTAAACAGCTCTGTTTCCATTATACAAGAACTTGAAAAAAGTGGTGTCGATATGATTGAAATAGGCTTGCCTTTTAGCGATCCTTTAGCCGATGGTCCTACGATACAGGAAAGTTCTACCATAGCATTACAAAATGGAATGACTACTCAATTGCTTTTTGAACAATTAAAAGATATCCGAAAAACAGTCAAGATTCCGTTATTAATTATGGGATACTTCAATCCAATAATGCAATATGGAGTAGAAAAATTTTGCCAAAAATGTAATCAAATAGGAATTGACGGCCTAATAATACCTGACTTACCTCTAGAAATCTATCAAACTGAATACCAATCTATCTTTGAAAAGTATGATTTAAAAAACATCTTCTTGATTACACCACAAACATCTGAAGAAAGAATTCAAGAAATTGATACACTATCAGATAGCTTTATTTACATGGTTAGTACAGCAAGTGTTACAGGTAGCCAAAATGGTTTTGGTTCTGAGCAAATTCAATATTTCGACAGAATTGCTAACATGAATTTAAAAAACCCTCAAATTGTAGGCTTTGGAATTTCAGACAATGAAACTTTTAAACAGGCAACACAACATCAAAAAGGAGCCATTATTGGCAGTGCTTTTATCAAGTTTATCAAAAATAATCCAATAAAAGATATTCCTGAATTTATTAAGAATATTAAATAATCATTAGCTCGTCTCCTTTGTAGACGGGCTTTTTTATTCACTTTCAAACTTAACTATCATTGTTAAAAAAAAGTTAAAAATAAATTAAACAAACGTTTAATTTAAACAAGTGTTTAATTTTGTACTCGAATTTAAAATCAAATTTAAAATGACTGATTTTAACGATAAGCAAATTGAAATTTTACAAGTAGCTGAAAAGTTATTTGCTGAGCATGGTTATGATGGAACTTCGGTTCGTGACATTGCTAAAAATGCCAATATAAACATTGCGATGATTTCCTATTATTTTGGTTCCAAAGAAAAACTTCTGGAATCATTAATAGTTTACCGTATAGCTGATATGCGTTTACAAATGGAAAATTTATATCAGCAGGACCTTACTCCTTTTGAAAAAATTGATCGATTAATTGAACTTTATATTAAACGCATCAATAAAAATAAAGGAATGTATCAAATTATACATTTTGAAATTTCATCTGGAAAACGTGTCATCAATTGTGATGCTTTCAACGAAATGAAAAAGTAT
>CAMLKV010000356.1 GCA_946480635.1 uncultured Flavobacterium sp. | reverse complement strand
TGTGTATTTTTGAGCCTATGAAAATTATTAAAATACCTTTTTGGATTCTTTGGCGTGTTTGGTTTTACATTTTAGTACTAATTCCAATCATAGTTATGTTCCCTTTTTTATTTATTTCTTTTCTGAAAGAAAGCTGGTATCCTCATTTTTTTAAAATGGCTAGAGTCTGGGCTAAAGTTATTTTATATGGAACAGGATTTTATCCAAAAATAGAAGCAGAAGAAGAAATCACTCCCAATAAAAGTTATATGTTTATTGCCAACCATACTTCGATGGTTGACATAATGTTGATGCTAGTTACGGTTAAGAATCCGTTTGTTTTTGTTGGAAAAAAAGAACTGGTTAAAATTCCTCTCTTTGGATTCTTTTATAAAAGAGCAGTAATCATGGTTGACAGAGATAGTCCAAAAAGCAGACAACAAGTATACGAACGTGCCCAAAAAAGAATAAACCAAAAGTTAAGCATTTGCATTTTCCCAGAGGGTAAAGTTCCAGATGATGAGAGTATTGTTTTAGATACTTTTAAAACTGGCGCATTCAATTTAGCTGTGGACCATAACCTACCCATCGTCCCTATGCTTTTTCCGGACAACAAAAGGCGATTTTCCTATACTTTCTTTAGCGGAAGTCCGGGAAAACTTAGAGTCAAAATTTTAAAATTCATTGAGACAGAAAGCAGAGACCATCATGACCGAAAAATAATTCGAGATGATGCCCATAAAATTATGTACGAAGAATTACTTCGCTTAGAAAAACAAATCGGCTAACACTTTTAAGGAACAACGGGAATTTCGTGTTCTTCATAAATATCATTTCCATTTGAATCTTCACCTTTCCAAAGTTTGAAAATGTAACTATCTTCAGTGGTAGGCTTAAATCTTAAAAATTCAGTTAAAGGATTAACCGGAGCAGTTGTACAATTGTCCTGCTCTAAAACTCCGTTTACAAAAGCAATAGTTCTAATATTGGAACTTTTATCGTAATAAAAACCATCGAAAAAATGACAAGTGCTAGGTCTTACGTAAGTAAAAGGTAAGTCATAAACACTGTCTCTCTTAAACTCAGTAGGTAATTGAACACTATTAACTGGCACATATTCATAATGCACCTGTGTCTCATCTTCTTTTGAACACCCTATTATGACCAATGTCAACATCAAAAAAAATAGTGTTTTTTTCATAATGCCTTTCTTTTTAAACCACTAATTTACAACAAGTTTTAAAAATAAAAGCCTCAAATTTCACTTTGAGGCTTTAATCTATTTTAATTTTCGTTTTCCTTGATAAGTTGTTTAATCTTAAGTTCAAGTTCATCTGCTAATTCTGGATTATCTTTAATTAAAGCTTTTACCGCATCGCGTCCTTGACCTAATTTAGTGTCTCCGTAACTAAACCATGAGCCAGCTTTTTTAATAATTTCAAACTCTACGGCTAAATCTAAAATCTCCCCAGTTTTTGAAACACCTTCACCATACATAATATCAAACTCTGCGGTTCTAAAAGGAGGAGCAACTTTATTTTTAACAACTTTTACTTTAGTTCTATTTCCTAATACATTTTCACCATCTTTAATTTGAGATGAACGACGTATATCTAAACGTACCGAAGCGTAAAACTTTAAGGCATTACCACCCGTGGTTGTTTCAGGATTTCCAAACATAACACCAATTTTTTCACGAAGCTGGTTGATAAAGAAAACCGTACAATTTGTTTTACTAATCGTTGCTGTTAATTTTCTTAAAGCTTGTGACATTAAACGAGCGTGAAGACCCATTTTTGAATCTCCCATTTCTCCTTCAATTTCACTTTTTGGAGTTAAAGCCGCAACCGAGTCAATAACAACAATATCAATGGCTCCTGAACGGATTAAGTTTTCTGCAATTTCTAATGCTTGCTCTCCATTATCTGGTTGAGAGATAATTAAATTATCAATATCAACTCCTAGTTTTTCCGCATAAAAGCGGTCAAAAGCATGCTCAGCATCAATAAAAGCTGCAATTCCTCCAGCTTTTTGAGCTTCTGCAATAGCATGCAATGTTAATGTAGTTTTACCGGATGATTCGGGACCAAAAATTTCGATAATTCTTCCTTTTGGATATCCATTTACACCTAAAGCCAAATCTAATCCTAACGAACCAGAAGCAATCACTTCTACTTCTTCGATAGCTTTATCTCCCATTTTCATTACGGTTCCTTTACCGTATGCTTTGTCTAATTTATCTAAAGTAAGCTGTAACGCTTTTAGTTTGGCTTCTTTTTCTGAACTCATTACTCCTAAATTTTAAATCGATTTATTTTTAGTAAAAATAGTTGTTTTTTGTTTCAATAGAGGAACAAGTTTTCAACAAAAAAGAAAATCCCTCAATTGAGGGATTTTCTTTTGTAAAATATTTTTAGAAGATTAATAGATAACTTTTTTAGTAAAAGATTTTCCATTTTCTAAAGTCACTTTAACTATAAGCACCTGATTCCCTTTTTGTAAAGAAGTTTCTTGTGCTTTGTTTATTTTAACTTGTTTTTTACTTACCAAAGTCTTTCCTAAAACATTATAGATTTCGTAAGCTTTAATTGGCTCAATAAAAGAATTTATTACAATACTATTATCTGAAGCATAAATTTTAACACTATTATCAGAGACTTCAAACTGATCATTTCCTAATGTTTGATTTGTATAACGTAACACAAAACGATCTGTAAATTCACCACTAGTACTTGTAAAATAATATGGCGCCGAACGCAAGTCATGAATAAAGTTTGTTTGTTTATCCTCAAGATAAATAGATTGATTTGAATCACTAAAGAAACCATCAACATCTTTAATCGCAATTGTGTAATTGCCATTAGATGATATTTTTATTGCCAATGGCACTTGATCATTTTGATCAAAAGGCAAACTTCTACCTTGAATAATGTGCCTGTCATAACCTTCTAGCAATGAATAAATACTAAAGTTAGCTTTCAAGTTAGCCTGAGCATCATACATTTGATCTTTACCGTTTGTAGCTCCGT
>CAMLKV010000355.1 GCA_946480635.1 uncultured Flavobacterium sp. | reverse complement strand
GTCTGGTAAATCACGTTTACGTCCAGTATTATTAACTGCGTTAACTGCTGTATTAGGTCTAATTCCGTTAGCAATTGGATTAAACTTTGACTTCTTTGGTTTAGTTACCGACTTTAATCCTCACTTATACATGGGAGGGGATAACGTAATTTTCTGGGGGCCATTAGCATGGACAATCATCTTTGGATTAACTTACGCTACTGTACTTACATTAGTAATGGTACCAGTAATGTTTTACTTGGTTAAGAGAACTAAATATTGGTTACGTGATAGAAGAGACAGAAGAAGAAATCTTTCAGAAGCTTAATTATAATTTTAATTAGTGAAAAAGCCAGCATTAAGCTGGCTTTTTTTATTAGAAAGTATAGGTTAATCCTACACCTAAGATTTGCTTCAGCTGAATTCTTGGCCCCAAAGTAACTTGAACGCCATCTACTTCATCTTTGGCATTAATGTCATCATCATAAATAAGATGAGTCCCAATATTAGCATTTACATACTTGTTTACAACCAAGTCTAGTTGTAATTGCCAGTTAACATCTATATTTCCAAAATTATTTATGTAATCAGTATAGAATGCTAAACGGTTTTCAAGAAACATATTGGTAAAAATTTCATCTTTATGATAGGCAGTAAAAAGAGCACCAAGCTCCATTCTAATTTTATCTCCTTTAGAAATAATTTCACCAGTCACGGGATCATATGTTGCTTTGGTTACTCCAAAAGCACCTTCGTTTGCCAATCTTTGATCAAGTACAAAAGTTGTTTTCATGGTTAAGGGAGATAAATAAAGATTGAATTTTCTTTCTTTATCGATATATTCAGAACCAGCCCCTAAAAAGACATAAGCAGGGGCAAAAGATTTTGAAATGGCTCTTTCTGTATTTGGATATAAATACCCATTAGTGAATTGAGTGCTAAAGTTAAATTTTGCAGAATAAAACCAATTAGAAACAGTATCTCTTCTGAAACCAAAAGTTGAGTTTAAGGCTAGTGCATCATCAGTCTTTCTAATCTTAACGCCGTCTTGTTTGTTTATTCCGTATTTAAAAAGCAATTCATTATGCCATTTGGTGTGTTCTTTTTCATAGCTTCTAGTGAATTTACCTTTAAGAAGTCCTGATACAGTATTAACGCCGCCTGCATTCCAGTTTAAAAAAGCAACTTGACTTATATCAAATCCAACTTTGTTTTCTTTTTTCCAATATGAAGTAGAATCTGGTAGTTGGGTAATAATGGTAACTTGTGAAAAAGAGAATTGTCTTACAAAAAATGCAATGAAAAATAGAAAAAACAGTTTTTTATTCATGGTTAATTCGATTTGGTGTACAAAAATCGAATTTTTTGTAAAAAAGAGAAAGTTATAAATGAAATTTAACAAAAAAAGCAACCCATGTGAGTTGCTTTAGTGGAGAATACCGGATTATATTACACCGCTCAACTAAAACGCTTATGCTTGAAAATCAATTGTTTTGAGTTTAAAAAATCAACGGATTATACAATATTTTGACACAAATTTGACACAGGATAAAAGATGTTAGCACCTATAAATTATAGCATTCACAACAAATAAAACAGCGTAAAATACAATTACAGTTTACCTTCATATTTTTAAGATAAAAACGCTCAACCCCTGTAAACTCGAATTTTTTCGTTTTTTCTTTCTTTTTATTATATATAATATTTTTTTGTATTAATTGTATTAATAATTGTAAAGTATAGTAAAATCAATACTTAATAAATAATACAAAAAAAATACACTTTTAAAAATAGTACAAAATAAATGTATTATTTAGTTTTTGTCCAAAAAAATAAGCCAAAACTTAAATTTTGACTTATTTTACATTGCTGGCGATAATTCCCCAATCATACCCCAACTAAAACAACAAATATTTTATAGGTTTTTTGTGCTGTTTGCCAATTTTCCTAAAATTCTAAATATTGAATTTCTTAACACAATAGTTCTGTTTAAATACGATTCTTTATTAAAAGTGTTGTCATTAAAAATATGTATGAATTTATCTTCTAATTTTTTATTATTTATTGGTATGCAATAAAAACTAACATCGTTTTTTTCCTTTTTTGTTACCTTGATAGATACAGCTTTAACCTCTTTTGTATCGGTATTCACAAAGTGGCGATATTCAATAATATAATCTTTAACATCGTCTGTAAAGAATGATCTAAACTCATACCCTTTTTTTGTCATATCATCAAGACCTTTCTCCTGTAGTTCATCAAGTCCTTTAGTAAGGTAATTATATTCATCCTCAGAAGTAGAAACTTGCGCATTAATAAACCCAGCAACTAACAAGGTTGCAACTAAAATAATTTTCTTCATAATGTTTATTTTTTGAGTTAAAGCTAATGCGTTGCAAACACGCATCTCCAAGCGCGCAATCGAGCTCCCCGCAAACACTTTGCCAAAAAAAAGCAGTTTAATTTTATAAAAATACCTGATTTTGGTTAGAAAATTATTTTAACATTTTATACGGTTTTTCCGTAAATTTTCAATATTAATTAATTATAATTTTGATTATAATTAATTAATAAAACTAATCTACCAAATGAGAGAAATAATAATTCTAATAACAATTGTAACAGCTTTAATTGCTGGAACGGTTGCGGTTGACCAAACTACAGTTGCAAAAGACGGTGACGGTGAAGACATCGAAAAACCTCATATAAAAATACCAGGTTCTTAATTCAAAAGATTACATAAATTTTAACAAATAGTACGGTTTTTCCGTACTTTTTGTGTTTGCATTTTTGTAAGTTCGCAAAAAAGCCAAAATGACTAAAAGAATAATAGCCTCGCTACTGGTAATTATAGCGGGATTAGTTTCAATCTCCGATAAACTATATACTTTTCACTTTGACAACAATTTTGGTTTTTATGACAGCCAAACATTAGCATGGACTTTTAGCCAAATGTTTGCTCCTATTTTATTGATGTTTGCCTTTTGCCTTAATCCTTACCGAGTTTCTTTTACAGTTCCAGTTTATTTATACA
>CAMLKV010000354.1 GCA_946480635.1 uncultured Flavobacterium sp. | reverse complement strand
AAAAGGCGGTGGTCCTGCGGTAAAAATAAAATTAGCACCTTCATCTGTATTACGTCCCTCCACTTGTGGAACCAATTGCCAAATAGTACTTTGACTATCTTTCAGAAAAGCAACATCCAAGTCAGTTTCAAGCGCATAAGTACCTGTTTCATTCAATACAGCCGAGGAAGCATTCGCGGCTTCAGCCCAATTACCATTATACAAATAAACCCTCGCTAATAAAGCATTGGCTACAAACTTATTCGGACGTATTCGTAATCCGCCAAAATAATAAGCTGGTAACAATTCCTTGGCTAACTCAAGATCCGCAATAATATGGTCATAAACGACTGCTGTAGACATTCTATGCACCACTTGGTTTTGCTCATAGTTAGTTGTCGTTATATATGGGACATCTCCGAAAAGATTAACCAAATAAAAATGCACTAATGCTCTAACAAATAAAGCCTCTCCCATCAATTGGTCTTTATCACTTTGCGATAATTTTGTCGAAGCGTTCACACCTTCATAAACAGCATTAGCACAGTAAATCTGATTGTAGCTGGTACTCCACCACTCTCCAACACTTCCATTTGTAGGTAGTAGTGTATTGTTATAAAAAAATTGATTACTTCCTGTAGTACCTCCATAATAATCCAATTCATCACTATACGTTCCTAAAGCAGCACTAATACCCGAACCATTTCCAGTGAGCAAACCAATATCACGTAGTTTCGAGTAAATATCAGTCATAGCAGCATTTGCCGTAGCTTTTTCTTCAAAAACAGTAACCGAAGTCAACTGAGAGGACGGCAAATCCACCTCAACAAAAGAATCACAGCTACAAAACAATAAAAACACTCCAACTAGTGTAAAAACTGGGAAATACATTAAAAATTTCATATTTTTCATAATCGTCATAATTAGGATTAAAAAGTAAATTGCATTCCAGCCGTAATTACTCTCAATGGTGGCAAATAGCCACTAGTTTTAAACTCAGGGTCGCGACCTTTATAAGAAGTAAATGTCATTAGGTTTTGTGCTTCTAAAGTCAACCTGCAACTCTTACCAGATAACCATTTTTCAGGAATCTTATACGATAAGGCTACATTTTTTAATCGCACATACGAAGCATCACCTATAACCGCATCACTTTCATAATATTTGTAAAAAGCATCTACTGCATCACCATTGTAACCTGCAGTGTACAACTGATAACCTTGAGAATCTCCTGCCGACTGCCAATGATCCAAAACTTCTACAGGCTGGTTGTTCATCGTGCCAGGTATTCCAGCCATAATCGCCGAAGTATAATTTTTCTGCTTCACAAACTGCAGCATAAAATCAAGCTGCCAACCTTTATAACTAAACTGATTACTCAACCCTCCAAAAAATGTAGGATTAAAATCCTTCACAGTTTGCTTGTCCAATGCTGAAATCTCACCGTCGCCGTTGGTATCTTCAAAAGTAAAAACACCTGTTTGCGGGTTCAGTCCAGTATAATGATAGACCTTCCGAATATTTAAAGCTTCCCCTATTACAAATTGATTACGATAAGTAGATCCTTCCAATTCAGGGAAAGACAATAACTTATTTTTAGATAATGAAATATTAAAATTTGTGGTCCAACTAAAATCAGTCTTTTGAAAATTCACTGTACGTAAAGTCGCTTCAACCCCTCGGTTCTGAACAGTAGCATCAAGATTACCCTGTATAGATGGAAATCCTGTTGTAGCAGGCATTGGAATACCTGAAGAACGATTACTATACCATCCAAGAGTCAGGAAAATACGGTCTTTAAAAAAACCAGTCTCTATAGCCGCTTCAAGTTTTTTATTAGACTCCCAACCAAAATTAGGATTATACAATCTCGTAGGCTGTAATCCTATTACTCCTGCATAACTAACCCCCGATGAAAGATACGTATCTAAAAACTGGTAATCCCCTATTAAATCATTACCTGTTGTACCATAACTGGCGCGTAATTTTCCAAAACTCAAAAATTCTGCATTCTTTAAAAAACTTTCTTCACCAAACAGCCAAGCCGCTCCTACTGCTCCAAAAGTGGCAAACTGCTTTCCTGGACCAAAACGACTTGACCCATCACGTCGACCAGTCAAGTTTATAATATAACGGTCATTATAAGAATAATTCATTCTTCCAAAAAAAGCCTGATATTTATAATCCGTCTGTTGATCCTGTAAAGTAGTAACACTAAATGCAGATCCTATATTGTAAATAAGGCTGTTACTCGCAAAACCATCACCTTCCTGCAAAAGTTTAGTTCCTTTCTGTTGCTGGAACGTCCCTCCTATCAACAACTCAGTTTTGCCATATTTCCATTGTTTACTCCAGCTTAGCTGTGGCTCAACAATCCAAGAACGACGAGTGGCTGTATTTGTATAAAGCGACGAATATTCAGGTCCCACCTCATAAGCAGGATCATACAGTGTCGAAGGTTGTGTACGAGTTTCATTATGCTTAGTATCAGTAATACCAAAACTGGTTTTTAAATCCAACCCCGACATAATACTATAACTTATTAATGAATTAGTAATAAAATCATACGTCTTCGTTCGATACTTTCCTTCCAGCAAAGCCATTGGATTCTCCCATGTACTTCCTTCCCAATTCAGACTTCCATCCGCATTATAAAGAGCTGGTGCATTGGGTGCTAGTTGGACAGCTATACTGCTCAAATCAGTCGCTGGCTGATTATTAGTTTGTGCTGTATAAGCACTCGAAAGAGAAATTTTAAACTTCTTATCCTCACTACTATGATTCAAATTGCTACGCAGCACACCACGCTTATAACCATAGTCGCCTTTAAACACCGTTGTTTCATCATGAAAAGTACCACTAATTAAAAATTGAGTATTCGCCCCCCCTCCGCTTATACTCGTATTTAAGTCATTATAGGTTACCGTTCCTCCAAGCAGTTCTTTTTGCCAATCGGTGTATCGATTTGGATCCCATGTCCCATTAACATCATAAGCAGTGGCATCCACAGGCACACCATCATTTGCATAGGCTTCATTACGC
>CAMLKV010000353.1 GCA_946480635.1 uncultured Flavobacterium sp. | reverse complement strand
TGGAAAATTTTTTCTAGACCTGGAAAATAATTTCAAAAATAAAAATTTTTATTTTTATAATTTGTAATATCTTAATGTTTAAAGTCAATTTTTATATCTTCTTCAATAAATTCCGAATCAAAAAATGTTTTATTCCTGCTAAGATAAAACTTATTTTACTATCAATAAGCAATACTATAGCTATAATTTTAATGCTTTCAGATAAAATTCACCCTCTTTTCAGCTAAGTACTTTGTAAATTGTCAGCAAAGCGACTTCGGGTATTTTGGCAAGGAAGTACTTTTTTTACATGATTTTATCGTTCTTAACAAATGGTAATTGCCGCCTCAAAAGCTGTTGATAATTTTGTTTTAAATCAAAATCAAAAGAACTATGGATCATAATTTCAACAATAAAAGAGTATTGCTTACCGGAATATCAGGTTTTCTTGGCTCTCACACTGCCATTCAATTATTAAATAAAGGCTATAAAGTTACAGGAACCGTAAGGGACCTAAACAGAGCAAATGACTTAAAAGCTATTATTGAAAAACATACCCAGCATATTCAAAATTTGACTATTGCAGAAGCGGATTTAAATGAAGAAAGCAAGTGGCCGGAATTAACCCAAAACATAGATTTTATACAACATATTGCCTCTCCGTTTCCACGAAATCTGCCAAAACATGAATCTGAGTTAATTGATCCTGCACGAAATGGTGTATTGAATATCCTGAAAAATGCCTCAGCAAATAATGTAAAACGGGTTGTAATTACCTCATCAGTAGCAGCAGTGGTTTATGGTAAAGATAAAAAAGACCTGAATCTTACCTTTACGGAAAATGACTGGACAGATGAATTAAATAAAAAGGATTCAACCCCTTATTTCAGAAGTAAAACTATTGCTGAAAAAGCTGCCTGGGAATATCTTAAAAACAATCCGTCAGAGTTAGAACTCGTTACTGTTTTGCCGGGCGCAATATTAGGACCTGTACTAGAAGATGATTTTGGCACTTCGGCCAATATTGTCATCAAAACCATTGATGGCAGTATGCCGGCTATCCCAAAAATTGGTGTTGAAATTATTGACGTTCGTTCAGCAATGGAATTACCTCAGGCCAATCAGCAACGCTATCTGGCTTCTTCTGGATATTTGTCTTTCAAAAAAATTGCCGGAATTTTAAAAAAAGAATATCCAAACCGAAAAGTTCCTTCTAAAGAATTACCTGATTTTTTTGTTAAATTGCTGTCCAATTTCGAAACATCATTAAAACCAATTTTAATTGATTTAGGAATCGAAAGGAAAATAGACCGGTCTAAAGCAATAAATGAGCTTAACTGGGAACCGTTACCAATGGAAGAAGCTATTTTATCCTGCGCCAAAAGTGTCATAGCGTTAAATATTGTAAAATAAGTATATGGAAAAATTAAAATCTGTTTTAGGTTTTGGAGGCATTCTTACCGCAACAGCTATTGAAGAAATTGCGCTTTTGTTTGAAAAAAATTATTTCAAAGCAAATGAAATTATACAGGATTCTAATAAAATTTCAAACAGAGTGGGTTTTGTTGAAAATGGAATTGTAAGAGTTTATGCAACTGACAAAGAGGGTTTAGAAGTAACGAAATATTTTGTACGCGAAAATCAGTTTTTTGTAGATCTGGAAAGCTATTATACCTGTACGGTAAACAAAGATGCATTTCAGGCAGTTATCAATACAGAAGCTTTTTCAATAACAAAAGAGACACTAGATGAATTGAGTGAACGAATTCCGAATTTTTATATCTTTTTGAAAAGCATAACAGAAGCACATCTTTTAAATAAAATTAAAGACAATGACTTTTTAAATTATGGCAATGCCAAAACTAAATATTTAGAATTTATCACCCGCTATCCTGCCCTTGCTCAAAATGTACCTCAACAATATATTGCCTCCTATTTAAAGATTACACCACAATCACTCAGCTAATAGTTCAGCACTTTCGGGATTGTTAAGATCCATTTCTTTAATAAGAGTCAAGATGCCCATTATATTGGTAAGCGGTGCCCTGATAATATGGGAATGGTTAAATGCTATTTCCTGCAGCTTCGAATTTTGATCTTCGATCGCCTGAATGTAGTTTAGGGTATCTGTTATTTCATTTGCAACAACAAGACTGTATTTTATCTTATCGATATAAATTATATTGCTTACAATTTCAACATATATTATTGTACCATCTTTCTTTTTGTGCCGGTAAATTCCGTTCGAAAAGAGTTTTTTATGCTTTCGTACCAGATCAATAGCTTTTTCCAATTTTACCAAATCTTCTTTTGGCCTTATGTCTTTTATGGTCATTTTCACAAACTCTTCTTTTGTGTATCCATAACTACGAACGGCAGCTTCATTGACACGCCAGAACTTTAAGCCTTCCAAATCATAAATCCACATAGGAACGGGATTCATCTCAAATAAATTATTGTATTTACGTTTTAACATTTATTTTTCTCTGTAATATAAAGAATGCTTTTAGACAGCAGCAAAGAATTTAGCTTCCCTTTTGGCAGATAATCAAATACATTATTGTTACCATCTGTGGTTTTCAAATCATCGGGATCTGAAATTATTATGTTGTCTGATATCACTATTAGTGTTGTTCCGCTTGTGCTTTTTTCAACAGAGTGTAATTTTTCAATATCATTAACATTGTTTATACTTACCAGAATAACATTAAACTTATTAGAAGATAATATGTCGTAAACATTTTCAAAATTTGCCAAAGTTATCTTAGAAGAAAAAAAACTTTCATCAATTAATTCGCTTATATATTTAACTTCCTGAGAATTACTGCCAATTATAAGAATACGATATGAAAAAGATTTTTTCTGCATACATCTTTTACGTCATGGTTAGTCTTATAAATTTAAATAAAAAAGATGAATTATTTTTACATAATTCATAATAATCTTACAAGTATATTCATCAATTAATAATTTTATGGAAGAGAGCTATAAATCAAATACTACCTCAATTGATAATACTTTTGCCTCCAACTTATGACTGGTACTT
>CAMLKV010000352.1 GCA_946480635.1 uncultured Flavobacterium sp. | reverse complement strand
ATCCGGACAAATCAGTAATGTTAATTGCTGAAAAAGGTACGATGGGTGTAGGTTCTTCTCGTATGTCAGGGGTAAACAACGTAGCATTGTGGACAGGAAAACAAGCAAGTCCTTATGTGCCTTTCGTAAACATCGCTCCAATTGTGGGTGGAACAAACGGAATTTCTCCAATTTTCTTAACTACGGTTGACGTAACGGGTGGTATCGGTATCGACCTTAAAAACTGGGTAAAGAAAACGGATGCTAACGGAGAGGTAGTTCGTGATGAAAACGGTGAACCGGTTTTAGAGCAAAAATATTCTGTAGCAACAGGTACTGTTTTAACGATTAATACAAAATCAAAAAAATTATACAATGGTGATCAAGAGTTAATCGATATCTCAAGATCATTCACGCCACAAAAAATGGAATTTATCAAAGCAGGTGGTTCTTACGCTATCGTTTTTGGTAAAAAATTACAAACGTTTGCAGCTAAAACATTAGGAATCGATGCGCCTCTAGTATACGCACCATCAAAAGAGATTCACAACGAAGGGCAAGGATTGACTGCTGTTGAGAAAATCTTCAACCGTAACGCGGTAGGTACAATTTCTAAAAAAGTTTTACACGCTGGTTCTGACGTTCGTGTAACGGTAAACATTGTAGGTTCTCAGGATACTACAGGTTTAATGACGGCTCAGGAGTTAGAATCTATGGCAGCAACTACGATTTCTCCAATTGTGGACGGTGCGTACCAATCAGGATGTCACACGGCTTCTGTTTGGGATAAAAAAGCACAAACAAATATTCCGAAGTTGATGAAATTCATGAATGATTTCGGATTGATCACAGCTCGTGACCCGAAAGGGGTATATCACTCAATGACAGACGTTATCCACAAAGTATTGAACGATATTACGGTAGATGATAGAGCCATCATCATTGGTGGTGACTCACACACACGTATGTCTAAAGGGGTGGCTTTCGGTGCCGACTCAGGTACGGTGGCGTTAGCGTTAGCAACGGGTGAAGCTTCTATGCCAATTCCAGAATCGGTTAAAGTAACTTTCAAAGGTAAAATGAAATCGTATATGGATTTCCGTGATGTGGTACATGCTACGCAAGCGCAAATGTTACACCAATTTGGTGGCGAGAATGTATTCCAAGGTAGAATTATCGAGGTTCACATTGGTACATTAACTGCAGATCAAGCGTTTACATTTACAGACTGGACGGCTGAAATGAAAGCCAAAGCGTCTATCTGTATTTCAGAAGATGAAACCTTAATCGAATCATTGGAAATTGCAAAAGGCAGAATCCAAATCATGATCGATAAAGGTATGGATAACGCAAAACAAGTATTACAAGGATTAATCGATAAAGCAAACAAACGTATTGCCGAAATCAGATCGGGTGAAGAGCCTGCATTACGTCCGGATGCGAATGCAAAATACTATGCAGAAGTGGTGGTGGATTTAGATGTGATTGCTGAACCCATGATTGCCGATCCAGATGTAAACAATGCAGATGTTTCGAAACGTTATACACACGATACGATTCGTCCGTTGTCTTTCTACGGAGGAACGAAAAAAGTAGATCTTGGATTTATTGGATCTTGTATGGTGCACAAAGGCGATATGAAAATCTTGGCTCAAATGCTTAAAAATGTGGAAGCACAAAAAGGGAAAGTTGAGTTTAATGCACCACTTGTGGTAGCGCCACCAACATATAACATTGTGGATGAGTTAAAAGCAGAAGGTGACTGGGAAGTATTACAAAAATACTCAGGTTTCGAGTTCGACGATAACGCTCCAAAAGGCGCTGCACGTACCGAGTACGAAAACATGTTGTACTTAGAGCGTCCGGGTTGTAACTTGTGTATGGGTAACCAAGAAAAAGCAGCTAAAGGAGATACGGTTATGGCAACTTCTACACGTTTATTCCAAGGACGTGTGGTGGAAGACTCTGAGGAGAAAAAAGGAGAATCATTATTGTCTTCTACACCGGTAGTAGTATTGTCTACGATCTTGGGTAGAACACCTAACATTGAAGAATACACTGCAGCAGTAGAAGGAATCAACTTGACTAAGTTTGCACCTTCTCACAAATTGTTAGTGAAATAATAGTTGTAGTTTATAAATATGAAAAACCCGAGCTTTCACTCGGGTTTTTTTGTGTTTTGTTATTATGCGTTAATGTGATTAAACTTAATGCGAATAAATCTTTTTTAATCTTCAGATTTAGAACTTTGTCTTTTTTTTCCTATTACAAAAACTGAAACTAAACTTACAACGGTACCGCCTGCAATTATTCCTCCTACTGTAGTTTCTCCAGAATATGCTAAAAATGTACCACACCCAATTCCTACAAGTCCAATTATAAGTCCAAACAATTGGCCTAATCCACTTTGTTTATTTTGGCTTTCAATAACTTTACTTTCCATGGACATTCTGTGGTCTTGTTGCTTTTCGGCCATTTTCATAATCCTGTCTGCACCATTTGGAATAACTGAATTATACTGTATCAGAGTTTCGGCATCAGGAAGGGGTCCAGAATGAGATCTTTCTTGGATAAGCGTGTAAGAAATACTTCTCAGAATTTCCTCTTTTTTTCTTGCATTTAGACCTTGAAATATTTGAGGGTTGACAGCAATTAATTCTTGTTCTAATTCAATTAGCTCTACAGATTTACTATTGTTGTCTTGTTGACTACCTTGTTTTTTGATTTCTTGCTTGGACATTTTTAAAGATTAAGACATAGTTTATCTTTATTTTCTTTTTCAAATTTTTCTTTAGATTTTCTTATATCTTCTCCAATATTTTCCCAATCAGAATACATAGCTTTATAGTCGGCTTCTTTTTCAGATTTGGAATAATTATAATCAAAATAAGAACCGGCTATATTTAAAACACTTCCAAAACCAACTAAAAAATCATTTTTAGGTAGTAAAAAACTTGTTTTGTATTTTATTCTTCTCTTATTCATAATTGATTTTTTTCTAAATGTACGCAAATTTCGTGCAAATGTAAACATTTTAAGTAAAATTTAAT
>CAMLKV010000351.1 GCA_946480635.1 uncultured Flavobacterium sp. | reverse complement strand
TCCAAACCATTTATGATCAGCCTGATTTTTGGTTAGAGGGCGCGCCAAAAGAAGCGCACGAATTAGAAACAAAAGTATCTGAATTTAATGAACCTTTATTGTGCATTGCTACTAATTCAAGTATGTTAGAAAATCAAGTTTATTCACTTGAATATCCAAACGATGTACTTCATTATGACGTAAGGTTTATTGAAACTGAAATTAAGGGTACTCCTGCAAAAGGACGTATAACGTATCGTCAAGACGACAAGAATAACATTACTACTTATGACCACAGATTTATATATTTTAAAAGATACAATTCGCTTGTAGGTGACCCTTTAATATTCCCTGAGTATAGAGATAATGGCTTGGCATCTGCTGAGTTTTTGACATTTGTTAACAATGCTTCAACAGGAAACGTAATTGCTAATGTTGTTGATAACAGCGGTTTTTTGTTACCAAATAACGTTTTTAAAAACATATCAAAATATAATTATTTCTATGCAGGTTGTAGAAACAATTATTTCTCTGAAGCTGAAAATAATAAATTTTTCGACTATGTTTTAGAAAACATTGTTTTGGGTTTTTGTCAAAAAAACAATATTTCAGCATCGTTCAACAGAAATAAATTAAATGAATTTTATTACAACCGTTTAACAGATTCATTTGATAATAATATTTCTAGTAATGAGTTTTCGTACAATTTCGCTACAAACTACATAAGCGGTTGTATTATGCCAACTTTTAAAAACACTACTATAAATGTGTATTTAGAAGAAATAGACTTTTCAACGGCTCTTTTGGTAGCTAATGAATACACAAAAACAATTTACAACGACAAAGCACTTGGTCACAGATTAAGTTACTACGAAAACGACATTCCAATTTTCGCCAATATAACAGATTAACCAAATACCACCATGAAACAAGCCATTAACGATTTTTTTTTAACTCATTTACAAGCGATTCAAGAAATAGGCTCGCTTTTAATGGTAATAACAATAGGAACAATGATTAAAGTTTGGAAAGCAATAAAAGACAATACACCCATTACTTTTAAATGGTTCATTGCAGAACTATTTATGAGTGGTGTAGTAGCTATAACAGGATATTTTGTATTTGATAAATTTTTTAACCTAGACAAAATTTTTGTTTATATCATCTGTGCTTGGTTAGGCTCTATGAGTACAATTTTCCATAAAAAAGTTGAAGATTTAGTTGAATTTGCTTTTGAAAGGTTAAAATCAATTATAACAACTAAGACGTTAATTGTCATTTTTACAATTGGTATTTTACTTTTTTCTTCATGCGGTAAAAAACCAATCGAAAGCACTCACACAATTGAGCGAATTATAACGAATCATAGAGATAGTATTGTAAACCGTGAAGTTTCTAAAGCAATTCAGGATAGTTTGTTTGTTGCTATTGGAAATATTAAAACTTCAAAACCTGAATGTGATAGCATCACTAATGCAAAAATTCAGGAGTTGTTAAGGCAAATTTCAAGTATGAAAAAATCAGGTAATAATGAACTCGGATTTTATTACGACGAAATAAATAAAAGGTTGGTTGCTTACGGCAAAATTTCTGAAAGTATCGACGAAAAAATACAATTATTAAACAATCTTATAGATAAAACCAATGATAAAGAAGTTAAAGAAATCCCAGTAAAATACATACCTAAATGGGTACAAATTTTAGCTTGGTTGGGAGGTTGCTATACTGTTGCTTGTATTATTTGGATTTGTAAAAAATTGGCTTTGTGATAATTAAAAGTAAACATATCATTATTGCTGGAGCATCACTATTAATTTTTCTACTTATGGGAACAAAAAAAGCATTTGCAAACATTACAAATAATCAAAAAATAAGAGGTTGCGACCCTTTCGGTTGCGGTTCTTTTGGTGCATCTCGTGGAGACAGAGACCACAAAGGCATTGATATAATTGCATTGCCAAATCAACAAATAAAATCACCTATTTCAGGGGTTGTTACTCGCTTTCCTTTTCCGTATAGTGGTGATTTGAGTTATACAGGAATTGAAATTAAAAACAAAGATTACACAATCAAGATTTTTTATTTAACACCAACGGTTACAGCAGGTGTAACTGTAAAAGCGGGTCAAGTTATTGGTGTTGCACAAAACATAGCTGCTAAATATGGTTCTACAATGACAAATCACGTACATTTTGAAGTGTACAATTCTTTAGGAAAATTAATTGACCCAACTAATTTATTTTAAGATGAAACCAGCAGTAAAAAAAACATTAATATACGGAGGTATTGCCCTTGTTGGCGGTCTTGCTCTTTGGAGTTATGTACAATACAAAAAAGCACGTCGAATCTTTGACGGAATGTTAATTTCTGTTAGAAACATTCGCAACGTTGGCACAACTGGCGACTGGTTAAATATTATGAATGGCGGGTTAAAGCTGAAGCTTGATTTTGATTTACTTATTACAAACACCACAACGGAATCTATAAGTTTGTCGGTTTGGTTCACAAAACTAACCTCAGTTAATTTCTTCTACAAAGGAATATTGATTGCAAATATTCCTGTAAATGTTAGTGAGGTAAATATACCAGCTTCAAATCAGGTTGTTTTTTCAAACATTCATGCAGAAATACCTCTTAACGTATTAGTTAATCTTGTTCCTGAAATTGTTGACTTTAACAACATGGAATTGAATTTCGATTACAACAAAGTATCTATCACGGCAAATATTCAGTTTGCAGGACAAAACTTTTTAATTGGGTAAAAATGAATTTAGCGCAACAAATTAACTCACTACACAACAAAACGGTAAGTCGTAAGGAACTTGAAAACCTTGCTGATTTATCATTACAGGAAGAACAATCGCACATTTATGCAAGAATATTAAATGTTTTATCTAATGATGAAAGTGATTCTTTCCGTATAACTATCAAAGAAAATGTTTTTGAAATAGCTCCAAAATCAATGCTTAATGGATTGCATTTTGAGGAAGTGACAGACGAAGAAAATACTGGCTTAAATAATCGTTACACCGTAAGTGGCACAATGTAAAG
>CAMLKV010000350.1 GCA_946480635.1 uncultured Flavobacterium sp. | reverse complement strand
TTGATTTCAAAAATGTTTATGGTACCGACTTCGAATTTATGAACAACATGAATCCTTCTTCTATAATCCTAGCAAAAGGATCAAAGATTAGTGTGGGAAACAAACGAAAAATAAAACTCTAAATTAAGAAATCATGAACATTCCAAATTGGTTGATTATCACTGCAGGCTTAGGTCAAATTTTCACGGCAATGATTTATCCATATATCAGACACAGAGTTTTTGATTGGTATACAGATGTTAAAAAGTTAAAACCACTAAATCAGGAAATTGCTAAAACCTACGGAAGATATATTCAAGGATTGAACTTCTCATTTGGATTGATTGCCTTACTGTTCACAAATGAAATAAAAGAGCAATCAGCACTAGCAGTGGCTTTGACAGGATTAATCGCAGCATATTGGGTCGGAAAAGTAGCTACTCAAATTGCATATTACCCAATGTATGACATTCCAAAAAGAACTTTATTCAAAGTAGGTAGTTACTTTATGAATACACTTTTTGTACTATTTGCTACAACCAACACATTACTATTCATTCATAATTTGACAGGATATTACAAACTCTTTCAATCATGAACCTCAACATAACAGGATATATAATCTTCCTAACAATCATTAGTTACATTATAATTGTAGTTGGAAAAACATGCTACAAAAACGGAAATATTTATGTTGCTTCACTTATTCCAGAACATATGGAATTATGCCAACAAATAAACAAGATGCTTTTAATAGGTTACTATTTAGTGAACATCGGCTACAGTGCCATGACTTTGGTCAACTGGGAAATTATTCAATCAACTGAGCAACTAATAGAAATCATTGCTACAAAAACAGGAATTATAGTTCTCGCGCTATCAATACTTCATTATACAAACATTTATATACTCACAAATTACATTCAAAAATTAATTAAATAAGATTATTATGGAAACTTCAAAAATTTTAATCGGTTACGCTATTTATTTGCCAGTTGCTTTTTTGTTAACATTTTATGTATCAAAAACATTATTCAAAAATGGTAAAACATTCATGTTGGACATATTTAAAGGACGCGAAGAAATTGCGCTTGCAACAAACAAACTTTTCGAAACAGGATTTTACCTACTTAATCTTGGTTTTGCTCTAATGATTCTGGAACTAAATCTTTATGAAAACACCTATCAGAATTTAATAGAAGATTTAAGTTATAAAATCGGTGGATTCTCTATTTACTTGGGAATTATGCTGTTTTTCAACATGTATTTATTCTTCAGAGGAAAAAGAAAAGCGAAGCAAAATCAAACAACTGAAATTGTCAATTACACTGCCTAATCAATTTTTAAGAATCATTACGGCTGTAAATAATTCTGCAGTCGTAATACAATTAAAGTTTGGATTTTTAAACTAAGAAAAGATGACAACAATAAAATTGACTACCAAAATCAACGCCAGTAAACAAATCGTTTTTGATTTAAGTCGAAATATTGACCTCCATCAGCTAAGCATGAAAAGTTCTAAGGAAAAAGCAGTTGACGGAACTACTTCAGGACTTATCAACTTAAATGACACGGTAACATTTAAAGGAAGGCATTTTGGATTATATCTCACACATCATAGTAAAATTACAAAGATGAAATTGTACGACAACTTTACTGATGAAATGATAAAAGGTACTTTTAAATCATTTATTCATCATCATGCTTTTAAAGAGGATAAAGGAATTACAACAATGATTGACAAAATTATTTACGAAGTCCCTTTTGGAATAGTAGTTAGAATATTTGATTATATGATACTAAAAAGATACATGCGAAATCTCATAGAAAAAAGAAACAAAGTATTAACAGAACTATCAGAAAAACAAAGCGGCTTAGTTAAGCCGCTTTGAAATCCAATTATAATATAAAAAACAATCTAAAAAATTAAAGTCTAATAATCCCTACAACATACGGGGCTCCGTTTAGCGGTTGGAATATTTCAACAATTGCTTCCCAAACAACTAATGCAGGAGGCATACTGGCAGTACATTTAAAACGGTAGTTTGTTCCAGCAACAACTTGAGTTGAAACTGTATTAGGTGTATATTTTACTCCTACAAAACCTTTCATTGCTTGTTCAAATACTGCTTTATCTTGAGCAGTTAATGGGTGATAAGGAGACCATCCCCCTACGATAATCTCTTTCTCGTTTAATGTGTTAGTTGACATGATTTAAATTTGTTTAATTGACCTCCTACTCATGTGGCTTTTCAGATTCCGCCTTGTTTTTAAAGTTGTATCAAACTCAACTTCGACGTCAATGTAATATTACCAAACAAACTTAAAGGGAATCTAAAGAATACATAAGCGTATAAATACCTGATTTTAAAACCTCAATGCGAAAAATATCAAACTAAGAATTAAACACACAATAAAGAAACTGTTTCAAATCAAACACTCTTAAATAAAAAAAGCCACCATAAAGGTGGCTTTTAAATAATAAATTATTTTATATTAATTTTTCACAACTCTAATAACCTGAGTACTATTTTCTGAAGATAACTTAATTAAGTAAACACCATCAGACAAAGTTGACATATTTACTTTTGTAGATACTCCAGTTTGATACTTAACAGACACTAATTGTCCAACAGCGTTAAACACTTCTACTTTCGAAATATTTTGTGCATAATCTATGTTCAAAATATCATGAACAGGATTTGGATAGAATTTAAATTTACTTAAATCAAAACCGTTAGTATTTAAAGCAATTTGTGCAAGAACAGCTAAACTTGCTGTACTTGGACAGCTTGAAACTGTTTGAGTTGCATAGTAAGTAGTACTATCAACTAAAGGAGTTGATGCTGGTAACGGATTAATTGCTGATGCAGCATCAGACGATGAAGCGTACCAAACAATATTACTTCCTGTTACTACTAAATCAGCAAGAGTTTGACCAGCATTAAATGATTGTGGAGAAGCTCCAGTAGGTGCCGCAGTATTATTAACAGTTACTACAACACTATTTGTAGCAATAGTACAACCGTTTGATGTCAATGTTCCTGTATAAGTTG
>CAMLKV010000349.1 GCA_946480635.1 uncultured Flavobacterium sp. | reverse complement strand
AACCCTGAAGCAATGCAGGAAAAAATGAGAGAGTTACTTGGAAAATAAAATTTATTCTTAGTCACAAAAAAACCGAGCAAATGCTCGGTTTCTTTTTGTATAAAATATTATAAACTTGCAGCTGCAAACAAACCAGCAAAAATTCCTATTATTATTAGTAAAAGATACAATGACAATATTACAATCATCGTTATACCTAAAAACTTATGATGTGATTTTAAATTTTCCAAACCCTCTTCTAACAAATCAGAATCATTACTATCAAGTGCTTTTTTTGTTTCTGAAGAATATTTAAATAAATAATAAACTGGTAAATAGTAAAGTCCAGCCATAATTAAATAAAGAATCGATATAATTCCAGATGGGAAATGTCGGGCACCATTCATATTATCTGAAATAAATAAAGAAAAAATTCCCATTAATAAAGCAGCAACAACCATAAGACCTATTCCTATAAATCCCACTATTGCTAAAAATTTAGTCCACTTTGTACTTTCTCTTAAAAAATCTTTGGCATAATCTGTTAACACCAAAGAATTATTTTGGTTATCCATTAAAATTCCTTACTTAAATTATTTTTCAAACTGCTTTAAAGTCGAAATGATTATAGAAACACAATCTCTCAATTGCTCTTCATTCATTACTAAGGGTGGTGCAAAACGAATAATGTTACCATGAGTTGGTTTAGCTAACAATCCATTTTCAGCTAGTTTCATACAGATATTCCAAGCAGTATCACTTTCTTCAGAATCATTAATAACAACAGCATTTAATAAACCTTTACCACGAACCAAAGTAGCAATGTTTGATGTTTCAATATAATTTGCTAATTCTTGACGGAAAATTTTGCCTAATTGCTCAGAATTTTCAGCCAACTGCTCATCTTTTACCACTTCTAACGCTTCGATAGCCACAGCAGCAGCTACTGGATTTCCTCCAAAAGTCGAACCATGTTGACCTGGTTTGATAACATTCATAATAGCATCATTAGCCAATACAGCCGAAACTGGATAAGCTCCACCAGATAATGCTTTACCTAAAATTAAAATATCAGGTTGTACATTTTCATGATGAACAGCCAACAGTTTTCCTGTACGAGCAATTCCTGTTTGCACTTCATCAGCAATAAATAATACATTGTGTTTTTCACAAAGTTGTTTTGCTTTTGCTAAATATCCTTCACTTGGTACATATACTCCAGCTTCCCCTTGAATTGGTTCAACCAAGAAGCCTGCAATGTTTGGTGATGAAGTGATTGCTTTTTCTAATGCCTCTAAATCATCATAAGCTATTTTGATAAATCCTGAAGTATATGGACCAAAGTTTTTACGAGCATTTTCGTCATTTGAAAATGAAATAATTGTAGTTGTTCTTCCGTGGAAGTTATTTTCACAAACAATTATTTGTGCTTCATTTTCATGGATTCCTTTTTTCTCATATGCCCATTTTCTACAAAGTTTCAAAGCCGTTTCTACAGCCTCGGCACCAGTATTCATTGGTAATACTTTATCAAAACCAAAGTAATTAGTGATATATTGTTCGTAAACTCCTAATTTATCATTATAAAATGCTCTTGAAGTTAATGTCAATGTTTGCGCTTGTTTCATCATTGCTCCCACAATTCGTGGATGACAATGTCCTTGATTTACTGCCGAATAAGCCGACAAGAAATCGTAATATTTTTTCCCTTCTACATCCCAAACATAAACGCCTTCTCCTCTACTTAAAACAACTGGTAGTGGATGATAATTGTGCGCTCCATGTTTGTCCTCTAATGCAATGGCTTCTGCTGAACTTAATTTTTCTAAAACTGCCATGATAATAATTTGTTATTGATTGGTAAATCGCAATTCCTTCTTGTGGTGAGAAATCAACCTTATACGCCACAAATTTATAAATTAAACTCAAAGAAAATTATTTATTGAGCTGAGATTTAATGTCTTCTAAAAGTTTTATTTGTGCATTTTGAATTTTTAGTAATTCATTGTGTTGGTGTTCTAAAATATGGTCTAATTTTTTTTGAAGAATTCTTATTTCTTGTTCTGCTTTCAAATTAATTTGAAAGTCTTTTTTTGCCCTTTCCCTATCCTTTTCTTCCTGACGATTTTGGCTCATCATGATTATTGGTGCTTGTAAAGCAGCAATACATGATAAAATAAGATTCAAAAGAATAAATGGATAAGGGTCGAAGCCTTTATTCAATAAAAAATAAACATTAGTAATAATCCATGCCAATAAAAAAAATAAAAAAGATAATATAAATGTCCAACTTCCACCAAATGAAGCTACACGGTCAGCTACTCTTTGTCCAAAAGTTCTATTACCATCATTTTCATCAATTTCTACTATAGTTTTAATGTCTTTATCAGTCATAATAATTTAAATAAGGTGTTCTCAAAAATACAAATTACTGTAAGTAAAAACTATTTAATAGGGAATAAAGACAAAACTTACATTAAAATCACACAACTCCATTTTATTAACCTTTTCTTACATTTTTAAAAATATTTAGATTAAAATTTCCTAACAATAGCATTCTAAGTTTGCATCGCAATCAAAATTAACTACAAATGAAAACTTTAAACGTTTTAATGAGTGCAGCGCTATTAGGATCATTTATCGCTTGTAACTCTGATGATGACAACACAACAAACAACGAAACAAACAATCCTGTTGTTTTAAAAAATCATTCAATTACACCAGCATTATTAAATGCAAAAACAGAGTTTAGTTCAATTCAATTATTTTCACTTTTTTCAAGTGAAGATACTTTTCCTGAAACTCCTGGATATGTTTTTGCTGGTTCTGCCGATGGCTCTGGATTATTCAAAAATTCAGATGGAACTTATTCCTTTTTAGTAAACAACGAAGATAACTTTGCTGTTTCTAAAATCAAATTTGATGCTTCTTTCAAACCTGTTGGAGGAGAATATATTTTAAATTCAAGTGGAGCAGGAACAAGACTTTGCTCAGCGACATTAGCAACTCCAGAAACTCATGGTTTTGGTCCTTTATTTTTAACCGCTGGAGAAAGCGA
>CAMLKV010000348.1 GCA_946480635.1 uncultured Flavobacterium sp. | reverse complement strand
TATTCCAAACTATAAATTAAAACAAAAAGAAAAAGATTGGGTTAAAGACATTAATAGTCAAGTAAAAAAGAGACAAGACAAACAGAGAAGAATTCAAGTTTCTATGAGACAAAATATCCCAAAAGGTGGAACTTTGGGAAACTATATCTTTAAGTTTATAACCAAACGAATTGCAAAAAAATACAGTACTAGATTAAAAAGAATTGTCCAAAAAATGGAGATAAAATAAAAAGAGAATACTAAGACCCGATATCTTGGATTTACACTCGATCGCAGCGACAGCTGAAGAAATCTGAACCTTGACAATAGTAACAAGAATTTTGTTGGCAAATTTATCAGGCACATTTGCTGTAACTAACCTGTATCCTATAATTTTGTAGCACAAAAAGAAATTCGCTTTTTACTACTATGAATCCTTCCTTTTCAGACAGCAGCCAAATTGGGATAGTATCCAACTTCTCTGCGCTTGTAGCTACTGACTTCAAGGGAGAAACCAATGCGCTGTGTTGGCACAGGAATTTAGAGGGCGATTTTAAAGAGATTGTTTCACAACTATGTCTAAAAGAAAATATAACCGTAGTTTCTCCTGAAGATCTAACCGCACTTCATCTATCCGAGAAAGGAAATAAGGCTCGTGAAATAATTTTAAATGATTTACAATTATTAACTGATTTTGGAGCTTCTCCAACGCTTAATTTATTGAAGTGTTATGAGCGCGATGATGAATTTGATTTCATATCGACTGATGTCTATTCGTTTCATGTAGATCGCTCACCCATTGCAACGGATACTTTTTTATGCACCTATCATGGAGCGGCAAGTGATATTATTTCTAATGCACAAGCCACGCAAAAGATTCTAATTCCAGAAATTAGAACAAAGCTAAAAGAACTACACGATGGCCCTGCTGAAGAATTTGAAAACTTTTTGAAAGAGAATTACTTCGACTTACATTATCAGGCTCATGAAGATGCAGCACCCATTAACTTAGGTAATGGGCACATTTGGAGACTGGCTGTAGACCATCCAACCCAGCAAGTATTACCTTGTATTCATAGAGCTCCAAAAGAAAATGAAGAAGAATATCGGTTATTGTTAATCTGCTAGGCAACTGCTTTGTCAGTCGCGATAGTGCTGATTAATGCAAAATAAATTTTGGTGACATTTTAAACAAAGTAATTTGACTTTTTAAACAAAGTCAAGCAGGTGTCATGTGTCTAATTTTGTCTCATAACTTTTAAATAAAAATAAAATGAGACAGCCTAATTATCAAGGAGCGTTACAACAACCAATAGGTTCAGGATTTAACGCAACATCGACAACAAATGATGTAATTAAAGGAATTGACCTTACAGGAAAAATTGCTATAGTTACTGGTGGAAATACAGGGATTGGCCTTGAAACCACTATAACGCTAGCAAATGCAGGAGCGACAGTAATTGTACCAGCGAGAGACGTTGAAAAAGCCAAGAAAAATCTTGAAGGTATTGAAAATGTAGAAGTAGAAACAATGGACATTATGAATCCAATTTCTATTGATGCATTTGCAAAAAAATTTCTTGCTTCAAACAGACCTTTACACTTGCTTATAAACAATGCTGGTATTATGTGGGTGCCACTGCGTCGAGACAGCAGAGGTTTTGAATCTCAATTGGCAACCAATTATTTAGGACAATTTCATTTAACGGCAAGATTATTTCCAGCGCTTAAAAAGGCTAATGGAGCCAGAGTTATCAATGTATCTTCTCTTGGTCATCAAATGGCTCCTTTCAATTTTGATGACCCTAATTTCCTTGACACAGAATACGAAACTTTAGAGGCTTACGGACAATCAAAAACGGCAAGCAATTTATTTTCCCTTGAGCTTGACAACCGTGCCAAAGCATTTAATATAAGAGCCTATTCATTGCACCCTGGTTCTATTGGCGGAACCGAATTAGGAAGAGAGGCTTCGTTAGAATTATTTCAAAAAATGGGTTTCTTGGATGCGGATGGAAATATGTTACCTGAAGTAGCAGCAAGATTAAAATCAATCCCTCAAGGTGCTGCTACAACAGTATGGTGTGCCACAAGTACTGCACTTGACAATATAGGTGGGGTTTATTGTGAGGATGTTGACATTGCCCCATTAGCTAATGAGAATAGTGTTGGGACATACGGTGTTGAACGTTACTCTTTGGATGAAACAAATGCCAAAAGATTATGGGATTTAAGTGAACAAATGACAGGTGTAAACTTCCAAATTTCTTAAATCAACAACTGCTTTAAAAATGAAAAAATTTAATGATAAAGTCGCTGTTATCACAGGTGGTAACAGCGGAATTGGATATGCTACAGCCAAAGAACTTAAAGAGAAAGGTGCTAAGGTTGTTATAACTGGAAGAAGAAAAGAAGCAATAGAAAAAGCTGCTTTAGAATTAGGTGTTATTGGGATGATAGCTGACCAATCCAATCTTAAAGACATCAATAATTTGGCATCGGCAGTCCATAAACAATTTGGCAAAATAGATATGTTGCTAATCAATGCTGGAATAACTAAAGTTGCTCCGATAGAATCAACATCTGAAGAAATGTTTGATGAAGTAATGGATGTTAATTTCAAAGGAGCTTTTTTTACTTTAAGTATGTTTATTCCCTTTCTGAATGATGGCGCTTCTGTGGTATTTTTATCTTCAACATCTGCCACAATTTCTCCACCAAACGCTTCAGTTTATGCCGCAAGCAAAGCCGCATTAAATGCTGTTATGAAAATCGCAGCAGTGGAATTGGCTCCAAGAAAAATAAGGGTAAGCCATACGAAGTCGCCAGTTTAATAACTTATTTATTAAGTGACGAAGCGTTGTTTATTACTGGTTCTGAGTTTTTAATTGACGGTGGACAATCTATTTAATAAAAGGGGGATTAAAATCCTCTTTTTATTAAATTAGTCTAACCAAAATAACTTTCTAGATGGAACATATTTCAAAGTATTTGACTAAAGATATTAAGCTTTCCAGCTACGATGATAAATTGTTTAAATCATATTCTTTATTTAAAGCTTAGACAAGTTAATAT
>CAMLKV010000347.1 GCA_946480635.1 uncultured Flavobacterium sp. | reverse complement strand
TGGTGGGGATATTTTGGGTTAGAATATAAAGAACTGGATGTTGATGTTATGCTAATGGTGGTCTTATTTTGTTTGGCACCAGTCTTTAGAATGCCATTAAAAATTGTAAGACCTAGCATGTTTGCCTATTGGATATTATATTTTTTGACTTACATACCCATGGTCATAGGTTCAGGGCTAGATGCTAAATTTGAAACCGAAGAACGATTTTGGATAAGTCTATCATATTTCATCGGTTTTTTGCTTTTAGGAATTTCATATAGACTTAAACTGATTAGATTCAAAGAAAGGAATATATCAATTAAAAAATTCTGGTTATTTTACTACCTGATTACATTTTTTATGCTTGCATTCATTTTGTATCTTTTTAGAGATAATTTATCTTTTGCCGATTTATTTTCATCAGAAGCTGTTTATGATACACGGTTTTTAGGTCAAAAAATACAAAATCAATCGGCTATTGCAGGACACTTTATAATGTGGTTAGGAAATGCTTTATTTCCTTTTTTAATTGCAGTTGGACTTGTAAATAAAGATAAAATTAAATTATATATAGGTTCAGGAGGATTAATTTTATTATACATGACTATGGCTAACAAGCAATTTTTGTTTGCTATTTTGTTTACAATTCTAATTTACAAACTATTTAAAGCCAAATCGCAAAAAAAAATAACCCTTTTTTTAATTTATCTTACAATACCAACATTCGCATTAATTTATTCTCAAACTACTGATGGTATAATTCAGGTTTTAGGTTTTCAATTAGCTGGGATACTTTTGTTAAGGACAGTATATACAAGCTCTGTAATGTCTATCTATTATAATGATTTTTTTAAAACACATGAGGTTACTAATTTTAGTCATATTTCAGTAATAAATAAATTTATAGATTACCCTTATGGTGATCAACAACTTGGTGTTGTTATTGGTACAAACTTTGCTAATATAGATAACTATAATGCAAATGCTACTTTTTTTTTAACAGATGGTGTTGCATCCATCGGTTTGATAGGTGTTCCTATTATTGCACTCTTTTGTTCTTTAATATTCTTTTTGTTTGACTCAGTTGTAAACAAAAACACATTAATTCTAGCTGTGCTTTTAATAGCTAATTCATGTATAGCTTTAATGAATGTATCTATTTTTACCACCTTAATTTCTGGAGGGTTGGTCTTTTTTATGTTACTTTTACATAATTTTAAAAATTCAATTAACGCTAAGTAGTATGAAAATTTTAATGCTTTGTGAATTCTATAACGAAACTCTTGAATATCAGGAGAATTTGCTAGTGAAATACTATAAAAAGCATGGTCACGATGTTACTGTAATTACATCTACTTATGAATCGGTTTTTGATTATTATAATAATATTCATGACAATAAAAAACCTAAAAAAGTCTATTATGATCATGGTGCCAAGATTATTAAGTTACCTTTTAAATTTAATATTCTTGGGAAAATTAAAAAATACATCAATATTACACCTATAGTTGAAGAGTTTAAGCCAGATTTGCTTTATGTTCATGACATTATGCCAAATATGCTTGAAATGCTAGATTACAAAAAAAAGAATCCGCATGTTAAAATGATTATGGATTATCATGCAGATTACACTAATTCAGGGAATAACTGGGCGTCCATAAATATTTTGCATAAGATAATAAGGAAAAAAATGTACATGGATCCTGTAAGAGATTATGTGTCTAAATTTTTTCCGATTATACCTGGAAGTAAGACATTTTTAAAAGATTTATACGGCATTAAGGAAGAGCAAATGGAAATTTTGCCATTAGGGGCTGATATAGATCTTGTTGAAGAAATAAAGAAGAGTAATAAAAGAACAGAAATAAGAAAGAAATTTGGAATAACAGATAATCAAAAGTTATTGTACACTGGAGGAAAATTTACCCCATTGAAAAGAATTGACATTTTGTTAGAAGCATTCAATGAAATGAATAACCCAGATCTTCATTTAGTGGTAGTAGGCGATTCAGATGCTAACAACTTAAAGTATAAAGAAAAATTACTTGCTATTGCGGCCAATAATAAAAACATACATTTCTCAGGTTGGGTAAATAATAGAGAGGTATATGAGTATTTATCAGCTTCTGATTTGGCAGTCTTTCCAGCAAGTCAATCTATTGTTTGGCTTCAAGCAATAGCATCAGAACTTCCATTAATAATTGGGGACTTTGGAGGACAATCTCTTGATTATATCAATGAATTTGGCGCAATAATAGAAATGAAGCCTAATGAAATAACAAAAGAGAATTTAAAAAAACATATAAAAAGTGTCGTTTCTAATCATGAAGAGTATAGTAAAATGAAAGAAGCATCAAAAAAGACGAGAGACAAATACCTTGATTGGAATCACTTAATAGAGAATACATTAAAATTTAATACATAACATGAATAATAGGCCATATCAAATTTGTACCAAAACCATTATGGATACGACAGACCCTAATATTACATTTAATGAAAAGGGGGAAAGTGACTACTATACAAATTTCATAGAAACTATAAAGCCTAATTGGCATACTGATGAAAAAGGATATGCTGAATTAATGAAGGTTGCGGATAAAATTAAAAATGATGGTAAAAACCGTGATTTTGATTGTATAATTGGACTTAGTGGAGGTTTAGATAGTTCTTATTGTGCCTATGTAGCCAAAGAAATTATGGGATTACGTCCATTATTGTATCATGTTGATGCTGGATGGAATACAGATAAAGCTGTAGGTAACATCGAAAAATTAATACATGGCCTAGGCGTAGAGCTTTACACAGATGTAATCAATTGGGAAGAAATGAAAGATTTGCAAGTAGCTTTCTTAAAGTCACAAATTGTTGATCAGGATATGCCTCAAGATGTTGCTTTTTTCTCCTCTTTATATAAGTTTGCTAAAAAACATAAAATAAAATATGTACTTACTGGAGGGAATTACTCTACAGAATGCTGTCGCGAGCCTGAAGAATGGGGAGCTTTTCCAGGAATTGATAAAACACTTATATTAGATATTCATAAAAAATTTGGGAAACGTCCTTTAAAGACTTTTCCTATTGTA
>CAMLKV010000346.1 GCA_946480635.1 uncultured Flavobacterium sp. | reverse complement strand
GATTTTGTTGATGGAAAGATGATTTTCTTGCAGGGAAGTCCGATTTTGACTGAAAAACATGGAATCAATTTTGGAAGACTTTCCGGAATTGTTGCTCATTTTGTTCCGAAATACCTACAGAGAAACAGAATGCCTACCTGGGAAACAAATTGTATCGAAGACTGGGAAACTAAAGTAAATGCTATTGTTGATGAAACGATAAAAGAAGATATGTCTGTAATTTCAGGGATTCCATCCTGGGTTCAGATGTATTTTGAAAAATTACAGGAAAAAAGCGGTGGAAAAAAGATTAGCGAAATATTCAAAAACTTCAATTTGTTTATTTACGGCGGAGTCAATTATGAGCCTTATCGTGCGAAGTTTGAACAAATGATTGGCAAAAAAGTAGATAGTATTGAGCTGTTTCCGGCTTCTGAAGGATTTTTTGCGTATCAGGATTCTCAAAAAGAAAAAGGAATGTTGTTGTTATTGAATTCCGGGATTTTCTACGAGTTCATAAAAGCAGATGAATTTTTTACCGAAAATCCAAAAAGACACACAATTGGTGAAGTTGAGGCTGGCGTAAATTATGCCTTAATCGTTTCTACAAATGCAGGGCTTTGGGGATACAATATTGGTGATACTGTTCAGTTCACTTCTTTAGCTCCGTATCGTGTTATAGTTTCCGGACGTATTAAACATTATATTTCGGCCTTTGGGGAGCACGTAATTGCCAATGAAGTCGAAAATGCAATGAAAGAAGCAACTGCCGAAACGAATATTGTAATAAATGAATTTACCGTTGCTCCTCAAATCACACCTGCCAGCGGATTACCGTATCACGAGTGGCTGATTGAATTTGAAAAAGAACCTGAAAATATGCTGGCTTTTGCCGAAGCAATTGACAATTCAATGCGAAAACAAAACATTTACTATGATGATTTAATCACCGGAAACGTTTTGCAGAAAGTGGTTATAACCAGAGTTTCAAAAAATGGTTTTCAGGAATACATGAAATCGCAAGGGAAATTAGGCGGACAGAATAAAATTCCGAGATTATCAAATGATAGAAAGATTGCGGATAATTTGAAATAAAGAAATGGATCTTCTATATACCTTATGAAAACATAAAAAAAGAGATTGTGACTTTATAGTTCAATATCGTTTTTTTTCTCCCGAAGAAGGAGGAAGAAAAACCGGAAATCCAATTCAGGGTTATCGTTCAGATTTTCTTTACGACGGAGATGAATATACTAAAATATTTATGATCTGACCCGAATTTTTAGATAATGAAAATGATATCATTTTAGATAAATCATTGCGTATTCCAAGTTCTGGAAAAGCAAGCATGTGGATTATAAATGATGGAAATCGACTGTTTCACAAACAAAGAATTAAAATTGGGTTGAAAGGTTATTTTGTAGAAGAACCATATAAAGTGGCAGAATGCAAGGTTATTGAGATTGTAAATTTGAATTTAAAATAAATGTTATTAAACAACGACATTGATTGTTTTCAACGGAATTAACATTAATAATTCCTATTTTCGTTACAATAATATACTAATTCATCTTAGCCCTAAGAAGATTTTAAATTAAAACCACATGAAAGAAACCAAACATATATCAAGATCAAGAGCGCAGGAATCCTCTGCAGCAATTGAGAAAATGTACATAACGATGCGTCATTTATTCAACCGTGGTTTCTACAAACCAATGGGAGTTTCAGGTGATAGTTTAAGAGAATCATTATTGGCATTGCGTCCGGAAATTTATGGAAATATAGCCGAGGAAAAAGTCGAATTAAACGGACTTTTGTACGTTATTGAGCGTTTACCTATTGGAATTGAACAATGCCGTTTTATCAATCTGACTTCTGATGAAGGGTATTCCAAATCACATTTTCAGCCGATTGTTCCTCCAAAAAGAAGAAGAAATTGTTACCGAATTGATGAGGAACAAATGAATGTTGAAATCACGCGTGGCCGTTCAGACATTTACGATATACTGACCCATCTGACTTTTATTTTTATAGAATCGCATAAGATCAAGAACAGGGTTTTATTGGATGATGGAGGAGAGGTTTCGAGAGACTGGCTGAAGTTGGAGCAAGCCATAACGCAGACAAAAAAACTTTCTCAGATAGAAAAAGAAAAAGCCATCTCACATGTGGCCAATATTTTAGCCCGAACTTTTGAGGAAGTTCTGGATATTTACGACGCTTTTGGTTCTGAAAATGCTCCGGATCGTTTTCTGCATGTTATTTACTGGCTTGGAAAATTAGCTATCGAAGAAATGATTGAAAACAATAAAAGAACTATAACTTTCAGTCCTGTTTTAAGAGAGCGATTAGGACACCACATTCATGGAGAAATCTGGGCAACAAATATTAAAGAAGTTTTAAAGGCAAATAGTCTTTTAAAAAGGCCAATTCATATCATTAGTGCCAATATGCACAGTGTCATGAATTCAATTTTTGCAACACCGTTGTTAAAAACAAAGTTCAAAGACAAATCCGATTTCTTCATTTATGAAGAATTGAGTAAATCTGCGGCGAAAGAAACAAGAAGTTTAGTTGAAGAATTAGCTCTGAAAAACGGAATGATTTCTTTGCCAGATACATCAGGAACCAATATTGATGTTCAGATTTTTGATACAGCCAAAATTGACTGGACAAAAACGGCATTTTCGCATGCAAATGTAGGTGAAGAAAAACCGGTTATTATAGTAATGGATTATGCTTTTGGTGAACAGGCTTACGAAACAATCGATGAACTTTTGAAACCTTATAAAAAAGATACTTTACTGAATGTAAGGTCTGTTTCGATTATGGGTAAGGCTGGTATTCTGGAAGGGGGTAAAGGAGATATTATGATTCCGTCTGCTCATATAAACGAAGGAACGGCCGATAATTATTTCTTCGAAAATGAATTAACAGGTGCGATGTTTGAAGGAAATGATATTGCTGTTTTTGAAGGAGCTATGGTGACAGTTTTAGGAACTTCTTTGCAAAACAGGGCGTTATTGAAATTCTTTCACGAATCGACCTGGGGGGTAATTGGACTTGAAATGGAAGGCTCTTATTACCAGAAAGCCATACAATCTGC
>CAMLKV010000345.1 GCA_946480635.1 uncultured Flavobacterium sp. | reverse complement strand
CCTCCTGACACAATTTCTAATTGCTCATCTGTAAGCTCCATTTCTTCCATGTTAGGTTTTGGCGGAATATTCATATAGATGTATGATGGATTTGATTGCTCCTCAACAACTATATTCATTTTTTTAGAAATTGTACTACCATATACAGATTCTATAGCTGCATGTGGATTATTTAAAAGTTCTTTTTTGAAAGTTGGGTTTTCAATTGATTTTTCAATTATTTTATTTACTAAATCGTAACCTTTTTTCTGTTTTTCTAATGTTATCATTTCTTTTAATTTTTTAAGTTAAATTAATCATTAACAGCAGCATAAATAGCAACACCTATACCCATCCCTGTTAAAAAGGCACCTCCAACAGCAATTGCAACTACAAACTCCCCTCCATTAACCATTTCAAGTTGTTCGTCAGATAGTTCTAGAGAATCTAATTCAACTTTTCTTGGAATATTTAAGAAAATTTTTGAAGAGTCAGACTGATCTTCTACAATAAAATTTACATTATCATTTAATTTATGTCCTGTAACCGATTCAATTGTTGCAACAGGATTTTTAATTAATTGCTCTTTAAATTCAGCATTGTTCCAAGCCTTTTCAACAAGTGAGTTCATTAACTCAACACCTTGTTTTTGTTGTTCTTGTGTAATCATATCTTTATTATTATTGGTAGAAAATTATATCTTTAATTGGATCAGTATAAATTGGAGGCCATCCCATTCCTCCAGTTCCAGAGTCACCCCATTGACAACCACCTGCTACTGCTTCTAATTGCTCTTCAGTCAATTCAGCATTAACTGCTGGAGTAGCAGGAATATTAATATAAACTGTAGACGAATCTGTTTGATCTCTAACAATTAAAGTTTTTCCTTCTGGTAAATTCATTTTTTTACCTGTAAAATTTTCAATTACTTCTACAGGATTAGCAATTAGTGCTTTTTTAAATTCTACATCTTCCCATGCTTTTTTAACAATTTCAGGGAACACATTTTGATTTTTAGTTAATTCCATTTTTAGATTTTTTAGTTATTAGTTATTATTGTTTCATTAATTCGATGTCATCACCAGGTAGTGTTGGTATAATCCATGGCCCAATACCAATTTTAGTAGAAACAACACATGTTCCACCAGATACCGCTTCCAATTCTTTTTCACTTAATTCAGCATCTACTTCAGGCATAGCAGGTATATTAATATAAACAGTAGATTCGCTGGTTTGATCCCTTACTTCTAAAGTTTTTCCTTCAGGTAAGTTTAATTTTTTACCTGTAAAATTTTCAATAGTAGCTACAGGATTTTCAAGTAATGCTTTTTTAAAATCTTCATCTTCCCATGCTTTTTGTACAATCTCATTGTACATTTTTTGTTTTTCTGTTAATTGCATAATGTTTAATTTAAAATTTAATATAGTTTTTTATAGTTGGAAATAAATTCTCTACCAAGCTTCCCCACAAAAACTGCCCTCCTCCTGCTATTATTTCAAGTTGGTTTTCAGTCAATTCCATGTTATCAAAATCAGGCTCACTAGGTATATTAACAAAGACCTTTTTTTTATCAGTCTGATCTAAAACAATTAGTTCTTTACCTTCAGGCAAAACCACTTTTGCTCCAGTATAGTTTTCTATTGTAGGTATAGGGTTTACAACCAATTCATTTCTAAAACTTTCATCTTCCCATGCTTTAGAAATAATTCGTTTTAATAACTCATGTACTTTTTTATCTTCCACAACTTGTTTATTTGTATGATGTAAAATTAGAAGATGAAAACATGACACGTTTGCCAAAAAAACCTACAAAATCGTTTTTATTTTTTGTGAAGTACTAAAATTTGATTACTATTTATCTGATAATCAATATGTTTTTCTTTTTTGGTAACAAAATACATATTGATATTTCCTTTACCTTTGGCGTATATGCTACCTCGGTATTCAAATTCAAAAAAGTTTGACTCTTTAATAAGTTGATAAAGAGATTCACTTATATTAACTTTTCCCACTGTTCCACTACTTTCAATTCGACTGGCAGTATTTACCGTATCACCCCAAACATCATATTGAAATTTCTTAACTCCTACAATTCCAGCAACAATAGGTCCTGTATGAATTCCCAATCGCATTTCAAAGGCTGGTTTATTAATTAGTTCATTTTCAAGCTTGCGAGAAATCATAAATTCTTGCATTTCTAATCCTGCTAAAACAATATTTACCAAAAAATTTTCTTCTGGTATTGGAATACCACCCGCAGCCATATAAGCATCACCTATTGTTTTGATTTTTTCAATTTTAAATTTTTCAGAAATTAGATCAAATGCTTTAAAACAAACATTAATTTCTTCAACTAATTCTTGGGGAGTCATTTGTTCTGCTGTTTCCGTAAAAGACTTGAAATCTGTAAATAAGATTCCTACCAAATTAAAATCTCTTGCATTAACTTTCCCTCTTTCCTTTAGCTCTTCTGCGATTTCTTCAGGTAAGATATTTAGCAATAATTCTTCTGAACGATCTTTTTCAAATTGTAGCGCTTTTTTAGATTTTCTGACAAAATTTAATCTATTCAAAAGACCAACCACAAATAATAGAATAAACCCCAACGAAGCAATAATTATATTTCGTTGTTTTTCTTTTTTTTGAACTTCCTCTTTATGTTTGAGTTGAAGAACATGCTCCTTTTTTACATAAGAAATACTATCCATTAACTGTTTATTCTGAAGTTCCATACTCATCATTTTATCTGTAGTTTCTTTAGCATTTAAACTATCTTTATAGATGTTGGATTTTTCAAAATATATCAATGCTTGATTATTATACCCTAATGATTTATAAATGTCATACAGACAATCACAAGCTTCTTTTTTTAACGATAGTGAATTAATTTTTTCTGCTACTTCTAAACCTTTTTTACAATTTTCGATAGCAATATAATTTTTCTTGAATAGGTTATATATTTTGCCAATTGCTATTTTAGAAGAACTATAATATTGTTGGCTATTAATTTCTCGAGATAATTTTAAACATTTTGAATAATAACTCAAGGCAATTGAGTATTCAGCCTTCTTATAATTTAACTCTCCAAAATTTAAAAGAATTTCAACTTTAAGCTGTAT
>CAMLKV010000344.1 GCA_946480635.1 uncultured Flavobacterium sp. | reverse complement strand
CGGCATTAGCGTTAACAAATAATCAAATTTCTGGGCATGTAATTGGAAAAATCCTGCAAATAGGAAAAGATTTGCTGGAAAAACCTGTAGAACTTTTGCCAAACGTAGAAGAGGTTTTAAAAGAACTAAAAAACGAATACAAATTGATTGTGGCTACAAAGGGCGATTTAAAAGATCAGCATCGTAAACTACATGATTCAGGATTAGGACATTTTTTTCATCACATTGAAGTAATGAGTGATAAAACCGAAGTTGATTATAAAAAAATGCTCACTCGTTTAGATATTGAGCCTAGTGATTTTGTAATGATTGGAAATTCTCTAAAATCTGATGTGCTCCCAGTATTAAATATTGGGGGATATGGCATCCACATTCCGTATCATACAACTTGGGCCTATGAGCAAATTGATTTTGAAATAGTCCACGAAAATTTTAAATCGATTGCAAATGTGAAAGAAGTCTTATCTTTGCTTTAATGAAAACCAAGATAGATTTATCAACCTGGAATCGTAAAGGCCATTTCGAGTTTTTTAGCCAAATGGAAGAGCCTTTTTATGGCTTGACGGTCACTATAGACTGTACCCTTGCTTATAAAACAGCCAAAAAATTAAAAATTCCATTCTTTACTTTTTATCTGCACAAAACATTGACAGCTATAAATAGTATAGAGAATTTTAAATACCGTATTATTGACAAAGAACCTTATATCTGGGATCGTATAGATGTTTCCTCTACAATTATGCGTGAAGACAAAACTTTTGGTTTTTCATTAATCGAATTTGATTCAGATTTAAACCAATTTCATCAAAACGTTTTACAGGAAACAGAAAGAATTCAAAGCACAACTGGTTTACTAACCCGAGAATTTCCTGATAGTAATTTGATTCATTTTTCTGCAATTCCATGGATAAATTTTACATCCATGTCCCATGCTAGAGGGTTTTCATATCCTGATAGTTGTCCTAAGATATCTTTTGGAAAATTAACTGAAGTAGATGGTAAAAAATCAATGCCAATGTCTATACATGTCCATCATGGTTTGATCGATGGATATCATATAGGCTTATTTATTGATGAATTTGAAAAACAGATGAATTTGTAATGTTTACCATTGCTTATCATCCTATTTACAAACATCCTTTGCCTGAAGGACATCGTTTTCCGATGCTGAAATACGAATTACTTCCACAACAATTATTACATGAAGGTACGGCAACAGCAAAAATGTTTTTTGAGCCTGAAGTAGCAGATTTAGCTCCTGTTCTAGCCGTTCACACTAAAGAATATGTCAATCATTTAATCAATCTAACCCTTGATGCAAGAGCCGCAAGAAAAATTGGCTTTCCTCTTTCCGCAGAATTAGTCGAAAGAGAATTGCGTATTGCCCAAGGAACGATAGATGGTGCAAAAAATGCTTTCTACGACGGAATAGCTTTCAATATTGCTGGTGGCACACATCATGCATATAGTCATCGCGGAGAAGCTTTTTGTTTATTAAATGACCAAGCAATTGGAGCTCAATATTTATTGGATAATAATTTGGCTAAAAAAATACTTATTATTGATTTAGATGTACATCAAGGCAACGGAACTGCAGAAATTTTCCAAAACAATAATGCTGTTTTCACTTTTTCGATGCATGGAAAAAGTAATTATCCATTTAAAAAAGAAACTTCTGATTTAGATATTGCTTTGCCCGATGGAACTTCGGACGATGCGTATTTAAAAATTTTAAAAGAGACTCTTCCAAAACTTATTGAAGCCGAAAAACCTGACTTTATCTTTTATTTAAGTGGTGTAGATATTGTTGACACCGACAAATTGGGGAAACTAAGCTGCTCCATTCAAGGCTGCAAAAAACGTGACGAAATAGTTTTTGAATTGTGTAAAAAATATCAAATCCCTGTGCAATGCAGTATGGGAGGTGGATATTCTCCACAAATTAAGACCATCATTGAAGCGCATGCCAATACATATAGAGTGGCCAAAGATATTTTCCATTAGTCCTCGTTAAAATCCTATTAAATAAAACAGGTAAAATTTATATTCTTTGTAACTTTGCACCTCAATAACTTTTTAACTAAAAGAATTATGTATCCAGAAGAAATGGTAAAACCAATGCGTGCCGAATTAACTGACGCTGGTTTTCAAGGTTTATATACTGCTGAAGAAGTTGAAAGCGCTTTAGCTCAAAAAGGGACTACATTAGTAGTAGTAAATTCAGTTTGTGGGTGTGCGGCTCGTAATGCACGTCCAGGAGCAAAAATGAGTTTGGATGGTGATAAAAAACCAGACCATTTAATCACTGTCTTTGCAGGTGTAGATAAAGAAGCTGTTGATGCAGCTCGTCAACACATGTTTCCTTTTCCTCCATCATCACCAGCAATGGCTTTATTCAAAGATGGCGAATTAGTACACATGTTAGAACGTCATCACATTGAGGGTCGTCCAGCAGAAATCATTGCTGAGAATCTAAAAGATGCATACAGTGAGTTTTGCTAAATAGAAAAATCTCAAAATGAAACCACTTTTAGAGTGGTTTTTTTATTTAATGACGTACCTTTGCCTAAATTGATATAAATAATGCAAAAATTAATTTCCTACCCAATTTCTGTAATTTATTACATGTTCTTTGGCTTATGCCTGTTAATTTTTCACCCTATTCAATGGATTTGTTTAAACCTTTTTGGATACCAAGCACATAAAAAAAGTGTCGATTATCTAAATTTCTGTTTAACAAAGTGTACTAATCTGTTAGGAACAACTTATGATGTTCAAAACAAAGATTCACACCCAAAGTTTGTAAGCAAAAAAGAACTTGGAAAAGGAATCCCAAGCGTTTCATACAATTTGAGACACGGCGGATCCATCTTAATTGACAGAAAAGATCCTAAACAAGCACTTCCTGCCATTAAAAGCTTAGGTGAATATATTGAAAAGCACAAAAGAGCAGCGGTTATTTTTCCTGAAGGTACAAGAAGTAAAACAGGAGTTCCAAAACGTTTTTCAGAAAACGGTCTTAAAATTTTATGCAAATATGCCCCTTCTGCCTATGTTGTTCCTATTTCTATAAACAATTCATGGAAATATCTGTTGAAATTCAT
>CAMLKV010000343.1 GCA_946480635.1 uncultured Flavobacterium sp. | reverse complement strand
CAATCAATTGGTGAGCCTGGTACACAGTTAACACTTCGTACGTTCCACGTTGGAGGGGTAGCTGGAGGTCTTTCTGAAGAGTCTAGTATTATCGCTAAATTCCCTGGACGTTTAGAAATCGAAGATTTAAAAACGGTTAAAGGTGAAGATAACGAAGGTAATATTGTAGATATCGTTATTTCTCGTTCAACTGAATTAAAATTAGTTGATGAGAAAACAGGAATCTTGTTAAGTACACACAATATCCCTTATGGTTCAAGTATTTTTGTTGCTGATGGTCAATCAGTAGGAAAAGGAGATGTAATCTGTAAATGGGACCCTTATAATGGAGTTATTATTTCTGAATTTACTGGTAAAGTTGCTTACGAAGATTTAGAGCAAGGACAATCGTTCATGGTTGAAATCGATGAGCAAACAGGATTCCAAGAAAAAGTAATCTCTGAAGGAAGAAACAAAAAATTAATTCCTACTTTATTAATTTACGGTAAAGATGGTGAATTAATCCGTTCATACAACTTACCAGTAGGTGCACACTTAATGGTAGAAGATGGAGAGAAAATTAAAGCGGGTAAAATTTTAGTAAAAATCCCACGTCGTTCTTCTAAAGCTGGCGATATCACGGGAGGTCTACCAAGAATTACTGAGTTATTAGAAGCTCGTAACCCGTCTAACCCTGCTGTTGTATCTGAAATTGATGGTGTAGTTTCTTTCGGTAAAATTAAGAGAGGTAACCGTGAGATCATTATCGAGTCTAAATTTGGTGAAATCAAGAAATACTTGGTTAAATTATCAAACCAAATCTTAGTTCAAGAAAATGACTTCGTAAGAGCAGGTATGCCACTTTCTGACGGAGCAATTACTCCAGAAGATATCTTAAGAATTCAAGGTCCAGCTGCTGTTCAACAGTACTTGGTAAATGAAATTCAAGAAGTTTACCGTTTACAAGGGGTAAAAATTAATGATAAACACTTCGAGGTAGTTATCCGTCAAATGATGCGTAAAGTTCAGGTACAAGATCCTGGAGATACATTATTCCTTGAAGAGCAATTAATTCATACAAAAGACTTTATCTCTGAAAACGATAAGTTATACGGAATGAAAGTTGTTGAAGATGCTGGAGATTCAGTTAACCTTAAACCAGGTCAAATTGTAACAGCTCGTCAATTACGTGATGAGAACTCATTGTTAAAACGTGAGGATAAAAACTTAGTGGCAGCTCGTGATGTTATCACAGCTACAGCGACTCCAATACTTCAAGGTATTACTAGAGCATCGTTACAAACTAAGTCATTTATTTCTGCTGCATCGTTCCAGGAAACTACTAAAGTATTAAATGAAGCTGCTGTTGCAGGTAAAGTTGATACATTAGAAGGTCTTAAAGAAAATGTAATTGTTGGTCACAGAATCCCTGCTGGTACAGGTATGAGAGACTATGATAATACAATTGTAGGTTCTAAAGAAGAGTATGACGAATTAATGATTACTAAAGAAGAATATAATTATTAATAATTAATTTTTCTGACTATATTTATAAATCCTAACAGTTTATACTGTTAGGATTTTTAATTACGTTTAACTTCAGTTTGAATGTTCTGAATGAAATGCAGAATGTATCAAAAACAATTTAAAATTATGAGCAATCAAAACCCACAACAAGAAGGACAAATAAATATTGAATTAGATGAAGCTACTGCAGATGGAATTTATTCTAATCTAGCAATTATTAATCATTCTAATACTGAATTTGTTATAGATTATATCAATATCATGCCAGGGGTACCAAAAGCAAAGGTAAAATCTAGAATTATTTTGACACCACAACATGCTAAAAGGTTAGTAAGCGCATTGGCAGATAATATCAAAAGATTTGAAAGTATTCATGGAGAGATTAAAGAAACAGAACAACCTTCAATTCCATTGAATTTTGGTCCAACAGGACAAGCATAATTTGAATTTTAGAATTCGGATAACACAATAAAAAAAGCGACCAAACGGTCGCTTTTATATTCTTAGATTATTCAAATTCTGAAGTAAAGAATAATTTTACACTTGGATATTTGCTTTGCGTCATCTGGATTGAGAAATCAGAATCGGCTAAGAAAACCAATTGTCCGTATTTATCTTTAGCCAAGAACTTTTGCTTGATACGTTTGAATTCAGCGAATTCTTCGTTCTTAGGATCTTCAGGTTTTACCCAACAAGCTTTATAAGCAGGGAAGTTTTCATAAGTACATTTTGCTCCGTATTCGTGTTCTAAACGATATTGGATTACTTCATATTGAAGCGCACCAACGGTTCCAATGACTTTACGATTGTTCATCTCTAAAGTAAACAACTGTGCAACACCTTCATCCATTAATTGGTCAACACCTTTTTCTAATTGTTTAGCTTTTAAAGGATCAGCATTATTAATGTAACGGAAATGCTCTGGAGAGAAACTAGGAATTCCTTTAAAACTCATTTGTTCTCCTTCAGTTAATGTGTCTCCAATTTTAAAGTTACCTGTATCGTGTAGTCCTACAATATCACCAGGATAAGAAATGTCTACAATTTCTTTTTTTTCTGCAAAGAACGCATTCGGACTAGAGAATTTTAAATTCTTTCCATGACGAACATGTAAATAGGGTTTGTTTCTTTCAAAAGTGCCAGAAACAATTTTTATGAATGCCAAACGGTCACGGTGTTTTGGATCCATGTTGGCGTGAATTTTAAATACAAATCCCGAAAATTTGTTTTCATCAGGTTTTACCTCACGAGTGTCTGAATCTTTTGGGCGTGGAGATGGAGCAATTTCAATGAAACAATCTAATAGCTCACGAACTCCAAAGTTATTTAATGCAGACCCAAAGAATACAGGCTGTAAATCACCTTTTAAATAAGCGTCTCTATCAAAAGGAGGATAAACTTCATTGATTAATTCTAATTCTTCACGAAGTTTATTGGCAGGTTTTTCTCCAATTATTTTTTCTAATTCAGGATTATTTACGTCTTCAAAAGCAATTGTTTCTTCAATGTTTTTACGGCTATCTCCTTCGAAAAGGTTGATGTTTTTCTCCCAAATATTATAAATTCCTTTAAAGTCATAACCCATTCCAATTGGAAAACTTAAAGGAGTAA
>CAMLKV010000342.1 GCA_946480635.1 uncultured Flavobacterium sp. | reverse complement strand
AAAATTGGTGAAGAACATATAGAACCTGCTGGACTTGTCGTAAAATTAAATGGCCCTACCCAATTACTCACTACGCCACCAGAACACTGAGCTCTTACCCAAAACTTATAAGAAGTACCAGGTGAAAAAACACCATTTGCAGCATAAGAAGTAGTATTAACGTCATTAAAAGACGGTGTTGTTGAAACATCTGGCACCGTTGGATCTGGTTGTAAGTTATAATAAATGTCCCACAAAGTAGCAGATCCGTTATTTGTCCAACCCAAAGTTGCTGAAGTTGGACCTGTCACAGTAGCTGTTAAAATTGACGGATCCAAACATTGCTGAACTAAGTTAATATCATCGATAATCCATCTATCACCTGTTGTAGCTGTAGACGGCTGAGTGTTTATTTTAACAAAGGCTATATAAACCTGTGTTCCTGCTGGATATCCAGATAAACTTACTAACTTTTCTTCGTATACGTTAAATGTCGTATTTAAAGTAGTTTCTGTCCAACTTTGTACAGTTGTAAAAGCCGCTTGATTTGTTTGAGATGCGTTTGTAGACACTCTTATCTCATAAGTGGACCCATTGTTCCCTGTAAGTGTTTGTCTAGTCCAAAATCTCAATTGTCCATTTGCTGGCAATGTTACCTGAGGAGTTATCAACCAGTCCTGAGAGGTGTTCCCAGCACCGATATTTTCTCGATCAATAATCGCAGCTTTTGTTCCAGTATGAACAAATGCCGCATTTGTAGTTTCCGCCCAATCTATCCCTGTTCCTACGCCGTTATTCATAACAGCCCAGTTCCCGGGAGTAGTTGGCGGGAAGGTTGCTCCTTCAAATCCTTCGGTTATTTGGGAAAACCCTAATAAAGGAAGAATTAGCATGAAAAAGCACAAAGTAATTTTTTTCATAGTTTATAAAGTTTCGGTTAACGAGTGTGTATAATTTCCAAATGTAAAAAAAATTAACAATTTAATAACGAATTTTAACATAATGTCATTTTTTTTCGACGAAATGCATATTTTTAATGAATATAAAATAATAACCTCCTTACATTTTGTTAGTTTTGTGTTTTATTTTTAATATGTTAGAGAAGGAAAAAATAAATTTCGAAAAAACGGTTATTGTTGGTATTATAACCCAACTTCAATCAGAAGAAAAACTAAATGAGTATCTTGATGAGTTGGAATTTCTAACTTTTACAGCAGGAGGTGAAGTGGTAAAAAGATTTTCTCAAAAAATGGACAAACCTAACCCAAAAACTTTTGTGGGTACGGGAAAACTTGAAGACATTAAGTATTATATTAAAGACAATGATGTTAAAACTGTCATTTTTGATGACGAGTTAACTCCTGCGCAACAAAAAAACATAACAAGAGAACTTGATTGCAAAGTTTTAGACAGAACTAACTTAATACTAGACATTTTTGCACAAAGAGCCGAAACATCATATGCAAGAACTCAAGTTGAATTAGCACAATGTCAATATTTACTACCGCGATTAACTGGAATGTGGACTCACTTAGAGCGTCAGCGAGGAGGTATTGGTTTGCGTGGTCCTGGTGAAACAGAAATTGAAACTGACCGTCGTATTGTTCGTGATCGTATTGCTTTACTAAAAGATAAAATTAAAGTTATCGATAAGCAAATGGCAGTACAAAGAAGTAATCGTGGTGCTATGGTTCGTGTTGCTTTAGTTGGTTATACAAATGTTGGTAAATCTACTTTGATGAATGCTGTTGGAAAAAGTGAGGTTTTTGTAGAAAATAAATTATTTGCTACGTTAGACACGACTGTCAGAAAAGTGGTAATTAAAAATTTACCTTTTTTACTTTCAGATACAGTTGGTTTCATTAGAAAGTTACCTACTCAGTTGGTTGAATCTTTTAAAAGTACTCTTGACGAAGTGCGTGAAGCCGATTTATTACTTCACGTAGTAGATATTTCGCATCCAGAATTTGAAGATCATATCGAATCTGTAAATCAAATTTTACAGGATATTAAAAGTGCTGACAAACCAACAATCATGGTTTTTAATAAAATAGATGCTTATACGCATCTTACAATTGAACCTGATGATTTAATGACCGAAAAAACAACCAAGCACTACACTCTTGCTGAATGGCAAAACACTTGGATGAGCAAATTGGGAGAAAATAACACGTTATTTATATCGGCCACTGAAAAGCATAATTTTGAAGAATTGCGCGAGAAAGTTTATGAAGCTGTTCGTAAAATTCATATCACAAGATTTCCTTACAACAATTTCTTGTATCCAGATTATAAGGATGCTGTTGAAAAAGAATAAACTAAAAAAGCTGTCTGAGGTACTCGAAGGCAGCTTTTTTTATAGCCCTGATTGAGCCATTGTTGAAGCTCTTTTCTTTTATGTTGATTACGAGTACCTCAACCACCATAAAAGAAAAAGCGACTGGCGAAAGCAGGAAATAGCTCCTTATTAAAATCCGTAATTAAATCCTAGACCAAAAACTTCTCTGATTTGGAATGCTCCAACCGCATTATCGTCATAAATTGCTTGGAATGAAAGATTTGTTGAAAGATATTTATTGATTTTCATAACCAAATTCATTTGATAATCGATATCTACATTTTGTGGTTTTTCTAAATAGTTAGAATACAAATTCAATATGTTTTCCATAGAAACGTTTTCCATCACATTGAATTTATAGTAACCATTTAAAGCAGCACCAAATTCAAATCTGAAGTTTTTTCCTTGATCAACACCAAATGCAGAACCAAACTCTGTAAAATGATTATGTACAAAAATAAAACGTGAGGTGGCTGGAGCAATATTTACTTTTAGATTATCTGATTTTTTCCAAAGCATTCCAGGACCCACTTGTAAATATGCTGGAGAGAAAAAATGCGATATAGTTACATTTTGTGTATCAGCAAAATCATCAGTAGTAATAAGTGGTGTATCGTTATCGTTTGTAAAAGCTACTTTTTTGAAACCAGTATCCATTTGCGTTTTAAAATTTAAAAACGCTGAATAATACCAATATCCCGATGCTTTTTTACCCAATAAAGAAGTAAATTCAAAACGGTCATCAGATTTGGTAGTTTCTTGATCTTTAAGTTTTGTTAAACCATAAGCAGCGAAAATTTTAT
>CAMLKV010000341.1 GCA_946480635.1 uncultured Flavobacterium sp. | reverse complement strand
TTGGATGAGATCGAAAAAGCACATCCAGACGTATTCAACATGATGCTTCAGGTTTTAGACGATGGTTATCTTACAGATAGTTTAGGTCGAAAAATCGACTTTAAAAACACAATTATCATCATGACATCTAACGTTGGTGCACGTCAATTGAAAGATTTTGGACAAGGCGTTGGATTTGGAACTGCCGCAAAAGTTGCTCAGGCTGATGAAAACTCAAAAAGCATTATCGAAAATGCATTAAAGAAAACTTTTGCTCCTGAATTTTTAAACAGAATTGATGATGTAATCGTATTTAACGCATTAGAAAAAGCAGATATTGATCTAATCATCGAAATTGAACTTAAAAAATTATACGCCCGTATTTCAGAACTTGGTTATAATCTGAGTTTAACTGATAAAGCAAAAGCATTTATTGCCGAAAAAGGCTTTGACAGACAATTTGGTGCCAGACCTCTAAAAAGAGCAATTCAGAAATATGTTGAAGATTTATTGGCTGAAGAAATCATAACTTCAAAAATACATTCTGGTGATGAAATCTTAATGGACCTAAAAGACGATTCACAAGAGCTATCAGTAGAAATACACAAAGCGGAAGAGCCGACCAATCAATAAATTAGTTTAATTTATAACACAAATAACACACCCGTTACGTTTTCATAACATAACGGGTGTTTTTTTTAGGCAAATCACTATCTTTAATAAAAGCAAATAGCTATTTTTGAATATTAAATTTCTACAATAAAAAACAATATATGCTTCAAAACAAAGTCATTTTAGGCAGTGAAGAATGGTGCGCATTTCCTGATCTTGGAATCCCTACAATAAAGGCCCGTGTGGATTCTGGCGCCAAAACTTCGGCAATGCACGCTATAAACATAGCTCCTTTTATAAAAAATGATGCCAATTGGGTGAAGTTTGACATTAATCCCATCCAAAATAACATCAAAACTGTTATTCATTGTGAAGCTCCACTGGTCGACAAAAGAATCGTAAAAAGTTCAAGTGGTTTCAGAGAACATCGTTATGTAATCCAGGCAAGCATTAAACTTGGCGAAGTCAAATGGCCAATCGAAATGACATTGACAAATCGTGATTCAATGGGTTTCCGGATGCTATTAGGACGCGAAGCCATGAGCGGACGTGTGTTGGTAGATCCTGAAGAAAAATATATGCTAGGACAACCTTCTACTGAAACATTAAAAGAATTATACCAAAACTCGGAAAAAGCAACTTCCGGATTAAGAATTGGACTTTTAGCAAGCAATCCCGAATTATACAGCAATAAAAGAATCATGGAAGCCGGTGAAATGCGCGGTCATGAAATGCATTTTTTAAACATTAAAGAATGCTATATGAAACTCGACGCCAAAACACCAGAAATTCATTACCGTGGTGGAAAAATATTAAATCAATTTGACGCTATTATTCCACGGATACGTCCAAGTATTACTTTTTACGGTTGTGCTTTAACACGCCAATTTGAAGCTTTGAAAGTTTTTGTCTTAAATTCAGCCACAGCTATAACACAGTCTCGCGATAAATTATACTCATTACAATTATTATTAAACAGTGGAATTGATATTCCAACAACCGGTTTTGCAAATTCTCCGTTAGATACTGACAATTTAATTAAAATGGTAGGAGGTTCACCTTTAATTGTGAAATTATTAGAAGGAACACAAGGAAAAGGCGTTGTTTTGGCTGAAACAAAAAAAGCTGCAGAAAGTGTGATTAATGCTTTTAAAAGTCTAAATGCAAATATTCTGGTTCAGGAATTCATCAAAGAAGCCAACGGAAAAGATATTCGCTGTTTTGTAATTGATGGAAAAGTAGTTGCAGCCATTCAACGAGAAGCTATGCCGGGAGAATTTAGAGCTAATATTCACCTTGGAGGAACCGCATCTGTAATCAAAGTAACTTCTGAGGAGAAAAAAATTGCTATAAAAGCCGCAAAAGCTATGGATTTAAAAGTGGCCGGCGTGGACATCATTCGTTCATCAAAAGGACCTTTATTACTTGAAGTAAATTCTTCTCCAGGCCTTGAAGGAATTGAAGGAGCTACAAACAAAGACGTTGCAGGAGAAATGATAAAAGCTATTGAGAAAAATTTTAAATTATAATTACATAATATCCTTTAAAATATTTTATTGGCTTTGTCATGGTCTTTGACAAAGCTTTTTTTATAACTTTAAAATAAAAAATGACATTATTTCCTTATTCAGATATTATTATTCGAAGTACTGCAGTGTACTTGTTTATGACAATTGCTCTACGAATTTTTGGTAAAAAAGAACTTTCCCAACTGAATACTGCCGATATTATCTTAATTCTATTAATTAGTAATTCGGTACAAAATGCGATGGTTGGTCCGGATACAAGTCTTCGGGGAGGTCTGGTTGCTGCTTTGATTTTATTCGTAATTAACTTTACAATCAAAAAACTGACACACAAATATAAATTTCTTAATGATTTGCTTTTAGACAAACCTGAGGTATTAATTCATGATGGAAAACCAGATTTTAAAGCTTTAAGCAAACTAAACATTTCTAACGACGAATTGAAAGAAGCGATGCGTGAACATGGTTTAGAACATTTTGCACAAGTCAAACTTTGTATGCTTGAAATTGATGGTACAATTAGTGTAATTTCTGAGGATAAAAAACACCTGAAACAAACACATTATAAGCGGAAACATAATCATAAGAATTTTAGAAAATAATTTTTCTTATTCTTAAAACTAAAAAAGGCTATTCAAAACTGAATAACCTTTTTTAGTTTATATTTAAAGCAAATTATTTTTGAAATAATTTATTAATTTGATCTTTCACGAAAGGCTCAGAAACATTACTTGATCCTGAAGAAGCATCCTTACTTGAAACCATAAACTGAACAGTAGATTTCTCAGGAAGAGTGTTTCCTGTGTAATGCAGCCAAATATAATTATTAGGTAACTCTAATTTTATGTCATATAAAGGAGTAGCATTAAAACCATTCATAATGATACTGTAAAGACTTGCATAATCATTGTTAACGTTTTTAAAAGAGAATTTTCTTAAACTTGAAGAATCGTCATCATCGCTCACAATACTAGTATAATAAACAGTGTATTCATCTCCTATTTTTTGAATAT
>CAMLKV010000340.1 GCA_946480635.1 uncultured Flavobacterium sp. | reverse complement strand
CAACACAAATCCAACCGACTTTTGAAAACATTGAAGTGGAAGAAACTACAGATAGATTCATTAATCAAACAGGAATTGTAAATTCAAAAGTTTTTGATTATCAACAATTTGCCGGAATCGATTTTAAATACGGATATGAAAACTATGACAATGCTTCAAACCCTACTATGGGAATGACTTTCTCGGTATTGACAAGCTGGAAAACTAATTTAAATGATTCAAAACGTAATTTTCCTTATCTGGAAGGAACTTATGGAATAAGCCATAAAATAACCACAAACGGAAATCTTGTTTTAGGAACTTTATTAAAAGCCAAAGCTGTTTTAAATAACAATTATGAATTTTATCAAGGTGCTACTATTGGAGGTGATTATGATTTAAGAGGTTATCGTACTGAACGCTTCTTAGGAAAACAATCTTTCTTTCAGAGCACTGATTTACGTTTGAAAATAGGTAAAATACGCCAAAGTCTGCTACCTATGCAGTACGGAATACTTGGAGGTTACGATTACGGACGTGTATGGCTTGATGGAGAAGATTCCAACAAATGGCATCAGTCAGTTGGAGGTGGTTTATGGCTAAACGGACTGAATACAGTAACCGCCAGACTTACTTACTTTAACGGTTCTGATGGAAACAGAATTGCTTTCGGGTTAGGTTTTGGGTTTTAGTTCTTTAATTTGAATTCATACATCTTACCACCCGATTTCTTTACTTTTTCGTCAGCAATTAATAGTGTAAAATTGTCTTTAAACGTCATGGCTTCTTTTTGTGAGTAATGGTTTAAAGGCAATTCGGTTTTTTTACCTTCAAAGAAACGATCGTATTTAAAATCTTGAAACAACCAAACTGTGTTATGACTCAATAAAGCCAATCGTTGTCCATTAGGACTAATGGTTGCTGCGGTAATGGCACAAGTATTAAATTCTGGGCAAGTAATAAACGAACCCATTTGTTGTGCAGGTTGGTTTCCAGGTTTATTAGGAATCTTATACAATAATACTGTTCCATCAGAATTTTTGCTTCTGTTTTTTGTGAAGAGATAAAAATGGTCTTTATATACGACAAATGCTTCTACATCAAACACTCTTTCGGTCTTTTTAGGAGGAAATTCTTTTTGTTCTGGATAACTAAAAATGGTTTTAGTTACTGCTTGACTTTGCTCCTTCCCTAGTGAATCTTTACTGATTTTATAAATGCATAAATCTTTGCGATCATTATCATTATTACCAAAATCACCAATGTAGATATTACCCTCAGCATCCGAAGCTAAATCTTCCCAATCAGTGTTGGTAGCGTTGCTAATCATAAAACTATGTGCTATATCACCTTTTTCATCAAGTTGATACAATACATTATCATTACCACTATCTTCAACACCCCATAGCTTATTGTTCGCCCACTCTATTCCTGATACTTCTTTAAGTGATTTAGGCAAAGAATATACCATTTCCAGTTCGCTCTTTTCTTGACATGAAGCTACAGATATCATCAAAAATATGGTTGCAGAAAAAAGGGTGTGTTTCATGATGCTTTTATTTTATAGCTAATTTAAGGATAATTGTTAATTATGAATTATGAGTTATGAATTGGCTTAATATTATATTTTTTGGGCAGTAATTTAGAAACTTATTGTTCTGTATCAAACCGATGCCAATTCCTTATCTTTGCAAAAAATTGAATATAATATGATTCCTAATGATACTATTGTTGCTTTAGCTACTCCATCTGGTGCTGGTGCTATTGCTGTGATTAGAATTTCAGGTAAAGATGCTATTGCTATTGCCAATCAGGTTTTTAAATCGGTTCAAAATAAAGACTTAACGAAACAAAAATCACACACATTACATTTGGGTCATATTATTGACCCTTCGACAGGCTCAGGGCAAGAAAAAACTTTAGATCAGGTGTTAGTAGCAGTGTTTAAAGGATCAAATTCTTATTCTGTTGAAGATACTGTTGAAATTTCATATCATGTTTCAACTTTTATCCAACAACAATTCATTCAATTATTACTTCGTAAAGGATGCCGAATGGCGCAAGCTGGAGAATTTACTTTACGTTCTTTCTTAAATGGAAAAATGGACTTATCTCAGGCCGAAGCAGTGGCTGATTTAATTGCCTCTGACAATGAAGCAAGCCATCAAATTGCCATGCAACAAATGCGTGGTGGATTTAGTAATGAGTTGGCTAAACTACGTGAAGAACTTTTAAACTTTGCTTCGCTAATCGAATTGGAACTTGACTTTGCTGAAGAAGATGTAGAATTTGCTGATAGAAGTCAGTTTGTAGATTTATTGAAGAGAATTGAATTTGTTTTAAAACGATTGATTGACTCTTTTGCTATTGGAAATGTAATTGGGTGAACCCAATGTTGGAAAATCGACTTTACTAAATGCTTTATTAAACGAAGAACGTGCTATTGTAAGTGATATAGCAGGAACGACTCGTGATACAATCGAAGATGAATTAGTAATAAATGGAATTGGCTTCCGATTTATTGATACGGCAGGTATTCGTGAGACTAAAGATTATGTAGAAAGCATTGGTATTCAAAAAACTTTCGAGAAGATTGAACAGGCACAGGTAGTTCTGTATTTAGTTGACGGTTTGCAATTAACTGCTCATAGCCAACTAGATGTTTTCATCAACGAAATTGGTAAAATACAAAACCAATATCCTCAAAAATCATTAATTGTTATAATTAATAAAAAAGATCTAATCCCAGCAGAAACTTTAACAGCAATAAATAATAGAATAGCAACATTCAAGGAAGAACTGTCAACTGTTAACCGTAAACTGTTTACTAATTTTATATCTGCCAAAGAAAAAATCGGCATTGACGAACTTAAAAACACATTATTATCATTTGTAAATACTGGTGCTTTACGAAACAATGAAACGATTATCACCAATACCAGACATTATGATTCATTGCTGAAAGCTTTAGAAGAAATTCAAAAAGTACAATGGGGTATGCAACAAAACTTATCATCTGACTTAATGGCGATTGATATTCGTCAAGCTTTGTATTATTTTGGTGAGATTACTGGTGAAGTAACTAACGATGAGTTATTAGGAAATATTTTTGCTAATTTTTGTATCGGTAAATAAATTCCAATTCCTATATAATAAAAAAGCTGA
>CAMLKV010000339.1 GCA_946480635.1 uncultured Flavobacterium sp. | reverse complement strand
CGCCAGCCATAATTTAAACCACTTTCAGATGCTGTTGCTCTGTTAACTTCTTCGTATTGATTTTGTCCTACATCAGCAATCCATAAATCACCAGTTTGTCTATCAAAAGAGAACTTCCAAGGATTTCGTAAACCAATTGCCCAAATCTCATCAGCACCAGCAATTCCTACATATGGATTAGTAGGTGGAATTCCGTATGGAGTTCCAGAATTAACATCTATTCGAAGCATTTTTCCTAGTAACTCATTGATGTTTTGAGCTCTATTTCCTGGGTCTCCACCGCTTCCACCATCTCCCATACCAATGTATAAATAACCATCAGGACCAAATTTTAAAGTTCCACCATTATGATTTGAAAAAGGTTGAGTGATAGTAAGTAAAATTGTTCCAGTTGTATTTGCAAGATTAGGATTGCCAGAATCAACAGAATAACGAGCGATTACAGTATTACCACTTGTATTAGTATAGTTTATATAAAATAAACCATTTGTGCTGTAATTAGGATGAAAGGCAAGGCCAAGTAAACCTTGTTCACCACTTTGATTGGTAAGTGAAGTAATATTTAGAAAGGGTGTAGGGTTTATTGTACCATTGCTATTTAAAATTCTAATTAATCCATCCTGTTCTACAACAAATAATCTGCTATCACCACAATTTTCAATATCTACAGGAGAGGCAAATCCAGTTCCAAAACTTTGTAGCAATAGTGCCAGTTTGTGATTTACTTTCAAATTGTATAAAAATTAAGGCAATAAGTAGGTATAAAAATCTCATGGTTGTAATTGTTTGATTGTTATAAAGTTATAAAAAAACCCGACATAAAAGTCGGGAAATTCTTATAAAATCAAATTATTTTTCTACTGAGTAGCCTTTTGTTTTAGCAAAGCCAATGATAGAGGTGTTTATGGCATTTCCTAGATCGTCTTGAGATTTTGTTTTCTTCATTTCGGCATCGATGTAAGCTTGACGTTTTTTGCCTAATTCGGTAATTTCTTTCTGAAGAACTTCACGTTCTTTTGATTTTTTATCTACATATACCTGAATTTCTTCCTTCGATTTGTTTTGCAACTCTTTAGGTAATTCTTCTTTTCTTAGTTTAGCAACTACATCTTTGTCTTTTTTAGCTCTGTCAACTAAATCCCAACTGTCATTTTTATATACTGCTTTCGATTTACTCACAGCCCTTTCAGCATAATTAGCCGAAGAAACTCCTTTTGCGTTAGAATCTTGTGTTGCTTGATTCATTTTCTTTTCATAACCCATACTTCCATAACCTATATAGGTGTCATTCATAAGAACATTACATTCTGAAATTCTAACATCATAAGGAGTTACTATGTAATGAACCGCTCTATTAGAATCTATGTTAAAGTATTTTCCTTTACCTGCATCGGCACCATCTCTCCAAAATGTTCTAATTCCTTCCATTTGATCTCCACAGAAAATAGTGTTTATATAAATATCATTTCGTAAGGCATCACTTATGGCTTCTTTGTAATTTACATTACCTTGATTGAAAGATTCGTTTCCAGCAATGTAAATCAATTTCATATTGTTATTGTCTTTGCCCCAAGATAATTGTCGTGTAGCATCTGATATCACTGCGCCACAGTATTCTGAACCTCCATTGGTACGCAATGAAAATAATTTTTCTGAAATTAAATCCAAATCGGTAGTTAAGGGTGCAACTTGTCTGATGTAATTGGATTGAGCCGAAAGTCCATCGTTTCCATATTCGTATAAGCCGATTTCAATATCTGGTGTTTTTCCATTGTATTTTAAAGTGGTTAGAGTATTTACAATATTCCATAAACGAGATTTGGCTTGTTCTATCAATCCGTCCATACTGTTTGATGTATCTAGTAAAAGAGCTACTTGAATTTTTGTAGTTTCGTTTGCAACCTCTGTTTTTTTAGGTTCTTTTGGTTTTGCAGTTGATGAATTACAAGATGCAAATGATAATGAAGTTGCTAATAATGAAGCTGATAATATAAGTTGAGTTTTCATGAGTGTATATTTTTAAAGTTATTATTGAAAGCTTTTAATGTCGTTTTCTATCGTTAAAATAAGTAGGCTAGTTGCAGTACAGAATACTGGACTTGTAATGCAATGATGCCCATTCCAGCTGCCGTTGTCATTTTGGATTTTTATCATTTTTCCACTTACATTATCGTACCAATTTTTCCAATCGTCGTCTTTTTTAACCATCATAGACTCTCCGGTTTGTAAGAAGCTTAAAAATTCTTCACCGCCGTTATTTCCAAAACCACTCATAACATTGTCATCCATCGCTTGTCTTTTTGCTGCTTTGTACACTTTGGTTGCTACATCATATGAAGAAGCTTTTTCTTTCGAAACACCTATTTTTTCAAGGTTTTCTTTATTCAAGACCGCTTTTTTGTCAATTTTTCCTGAAGCTTTTGCATTTTCAAGTAAATCTTCTGCTTCTTTTGCTTCAGCAGCACTTCCTCTAACTGAGCTACTTACTGCGTACAACATGACACCGGCTCCATCTTCGGTTTTTGCTGTATTACTTTCTGTATCGTAATTGTCTTTTTGGTATTTTCTTGCAGCATCTATTTTGTCTTTGTTCACTTTAATTTTTTTGTTTTTTGACGCTTGTTCTAAACCTGAATTGGCAAAAGAAGATTGTAATACACCAGCCCAACCAGCTCCTGAAACTTTTCCATTTCCGTCATAGGATTTTTCTATTTTATCGACACATATTTGAATGGCATTTTCAACTCTTTTGGCTAACTTTTGATCATTAATCGTTGGTATGATTTGATTTAGAAATTGTAGTGTTAAAACCGCATCGATATTCTGACCTAGTTTGGTTTGAATTTGTGTACCTCTTATTTGAGTAATAAATTCATTGTCTTTGTTTTTTTCAACCTCATTAAGTAAATATTGAAGAGCATTAGATAATTCTTGTTTGTATTTTCCTGAATTTATTGAATAACCCATACGATATAAAGCCATTGAGGCCATAGCTGTTGTTGCCGGATCAGAACTTACTGCATGTGGATTCATTTCGCCTTGATTAGAATGCGATCCAGCTCCCCATCCACCATCTTGATTTTGTGCTTTGGCCAACCAGTTTTCTCCTTTATCAATGGCAATTTTTACTTTAGCATCTGTTTTAT
>CAMLKV010000338.1 GCA_946480635.1 uncultured Flavobacterium sp. | reverse complement strand
GCACAACACTATAAATCATATGAAGGTTTCATTTGTAAAATTAGCTGAAAATAAAACCAGATATATTTATGACAGCGAATTTACTTTTAACAGTTTAGGCATGAAAGTGTTTGCTTTTTTAATGCCAGGAATGTTCAAAAAACAATCAATGAAATATCTAGAAAGTTTTAAACAATTTGCTGAATCACAAACATAAAAAAGGCGTTCAAAATGAACGCCTTTTTTTATAACTATATCAATCAAAATTATAAGATCAACATTGCATCTCCATAAGAATAGAAACGATATTTTTGCTCGATAGCTTCTTTGTACGCTTTCATCATCAAATCATGACCACAAAACGCTGAAATCATCATCAATAAAGTTGATTTTGGAGTGTGAAAATTTGTTACCATACAATCTGCAACACTAAAATCATAAGGTGGAAAAATAAATTTATTTGTCCAACCTTCGTATGGATTTAATGTTTTGTTTGAAGAAACAGAACTTTCCATCGCTCTCATTGATGTTGTACCAATAGCGCAAACTTTCTTTTTACCTAATTTAGCCTTGTTAACTATCTCACAAGCTTCCTCAGTTATTTTTAACTCTTCAGAATCCATTTTATGTTTAGATAAATCTTCAACCTCAACAGGGTTAAAAGTCCCTAAACCAACATGTAGAGTTACTTCTGCAAAATCTACACCTTTTATTTCTAAACGCTTCATTAAGTGTTTAGAAAAATGTAAACCAGCAGTCGGTGCTGCTACGGCACCTTCTTCTTTAGCATAAATCGTTTGGTAACGCTCAGCATCATCTTCGTTTACCTCACGGTTAATATATTTTGGGATTGGAGTTTCTCCCAAATCAACTAATTTTTGGCGGAATTCTTCATAAGACCCATCATATAAGAAACGTAGTGTTCTACCACGTGAAGTTGTATTGTCAATTACCTCAGCAACTAATGAATCATCATCTCCAAAGTATAATTTATTACCAATACGAATCTTACGAGCTGGATCTACTAAAACATCCCATAAACGTTGTTCTGCATTTAATTCTCTAAGTAAGAAAACCTCTATACGAGCACCTGTTTTTTCTTTATTTCCATAAAGACGAGCAGGGAAAACTTTTGTATTGTTTACTACCATAACGTCTCCTTCGTCAAAATATTCGATGATATCTTTGAACAATTTATGCTCAATTTCACCCGTTTTGCGGTGTACAACCATTAAACGAGATTCATCACGATTTTCTGCAGGATACTCAGCTAATAATTCAGCTGGAAGATTAAAATTGAAATTTGATAACTTCATACTTAAATTTAGAATTACGAAATCAGATTTTTTCTGATATCAAAAGTGGGTGCAAATATACTATTGTGAAATAGGGGTTGTCAAGTGTTTTGTGCTTTATTTTTAAAAACTCTTTATTTACAACACTTTACAATTCATTTATTACAAAACCAATCCTTTTTAAATCGTTCCAAAAGTTAGGATATGATTTTGAAACAACTTCTGCTTCTTCGATTATTATATTCGTTTTTAATGCTAAAGGTGCAAAGGCCATAGCCATACGGTGATCTTGATATGTCTTTATTTTCACCATTTCTTTGACAACACTGTTTGGTTTTAAATGAAGAGAGTCATTAGTAACTGAAATTTCTGCTCCAAGTTTTGTTAACTCAACTTTTAGAGCTTCCAATCTATCTGTTTCTTTTATTTTTAAAGTATGCAATCCACTCAAATCACAACCCATTCCTAATCCGAAGCAAGTTACCGCAATGGTTTGCGCAATATCTGGACAATTATTTAAATTATGAGTTACTAGCCCAGAGTTATGGGTTGCTCTTTTTTCTATTGTAATTGAATTATCGTCATTAAAAACTGTTTCAACTCCAAAATCTTTATAGATTTCAGCCAAAACAGAATCGCCTTGCAAGCTATTTCTCTTATAACTTGATAAAATTACTTTTGTCCCAAATTGAGACAAAGCGACTATTGAATACCAATAAGAAGCAGAAGACCAGTCTGATTCAATTATGAATTGTGAATTATTAATTATGAGTTTAGGAAAGACTTTTATTTTATTTCCTTCAAAAGATGTTACAACTCCTATTTCTTCAAGTAACGACAAAGTCATTTTTATATAAGGAACAGAAGTAATTTCTCCTTCAAGCGTAACTTCTAATCCATTTTCTAATTTAGGCGCAATTAACAACAAAGCTGAAATGTACTGACTACTCACATTTGCAGGAAGTGTAACTTTATTCTTTGTGATTTTCTTACCAGAAATTTTTAAAGGTGGGAATCCATCATTTTCAAGATAATCAATTTTAGCTCCCAACTCTCTCAATGCATCTACTAAAATTTTTATAGGTCTCTCTTTCATTCTAGATGAACCCGTAAGTACAACTTCTGAATTTTCTAAAACAGAAAAATATGCCGTTAGAAAACGCATGGCTGTTCCTGCATGATGAATATCTTTAATTTTATTATCTGAAGACAAAGCTTCAGACATTACATCTGAATCATCTGAATTAGAAACATTGTTTAGTTCTAAATTTTCAAACAGTGCTTTAAGCAGTAAAGCTCTATTTGTTTCAGATTTTGAGCCGGAAATTGTAATTTCAGACTTAGTATTTACAATCGATTTTTGAAGAAGTAAATTCATGAATTAGAAACAAATTTTAGCCCAACAATTGATAATATTAGCGTTGATAAAAAGAAAACTCTCCAGAAAGTTGCTGGCTCACTAAAAACAAATATCCCAACCAACACACTTCCTACAGCACCAATACCCGTCCACACTGCGTATGCTGTCCCAATTGGAATTTCTTTGCTGACCTTCACCAACAAAATCATACTTATAGTCAAACAAATCAAAAATCCAAGGTACCACAACCACATAGTTGTACCTGAAGTTTCTTTCGCTTTTCCTAAACAAGCTGCAAAACCAACTTCGAACAAACCTGCTATTATAAGTAAAATCCAGTTCAATTTATTTTAGTTTTTCATTATTGTGATGACGGTCGTGATCACGCTTCGTTTTTAAATCCATTTTTTTATCGAAAGCCGCTTGCAAATCAACTCCTGTTTGATTGGCCAAGCAAAGCACAACAAAAACCACATCAGCTAACTCTTCACCAAGATCTTTGTTTTTATCACTTTCTTTTT
>CAMLKV010000337.1 GCA_946480635.1 uncultured Flavobacterium sp. | reverse complement strand
AGGCCGTTTTATTACTTTATATCTCTATGGAAAAGGTTTTGCTTCTTTTAAAATAGTTCCTAAAATGAATTAGATTTAAGTAAATTTTAAAATACTGTTCTTAATTATAAACGTACCTTAGCAATAAGTATAAAAAATAGTTATTGAACTAATGGAAACAATTTTTCTAAAATCGATTTTAGACAATGATTTCTACAAATTTACGATGCAGCATGCCGTAATAAAGCTTTTTCCTAAAGCAAAAGTTCGCTATGCCTTTATTAATCGTGGCAAACATACTTTTCAGCAAGGTTTTGCAGATTTACTTCGAAAATCGGTAGACGCAATGGCTGATTTGAAATTGACAAAAGACGAAAAGAATTATTTATCACACTACTGTCCCTATCTTGATCCTACCTATTTAGATTTTCTGCAAGGCTATGGTTACGATCCGTCAGAAGTTCAAATCACCCAGGAAGGCACAGAAATCAAAGTTATAATCGAGGGTTATTGGTATCGTACTATTTTATGGGAAGTTCCATTAATGGCTTTAATTTCAGAGTTGTTTTATAAATCAAATTATTTAATACGTTTAAATGATGAAGCTATAAAAGAGCGGACAAAAAACAAAATAGACAATTATAACAAACTAGGTGTTTCTGTATTAGAATTTGGTACCAGACGTCGTCATTCCTACGATGTCCATCAATTAATAAATGAAACACTGAGAACTTATGGTTCTGAAAGTTTCATGGGAACCAGCAATGTTCATTTTGCAATGATCAACAACAAACGCCCTTTAGGAACTCATGCACACGAATGGTTTATGTTTCATGCTGCACAATATGGTTTTAAAATGGCTAATTCAATCAGTCTGGAGCATTGGACACAAGTTTACCAAGGTGACCTCGGAATTGCACTCACAGATACTTACACTACAGATATATTTTTCAATCAGTTTGACAAAAAATATTCCAAACTTTTTGATGGTGTTCGTCACGACAGCGGCGATCCAATTGAATTTGCTCAAAAAGTGATTTCACATTATACAAAAATGGGAATAGACCCCAAATCTAAGGCGATTGTTTTCTCTGACTCTCTCAATTTTGATAAAGTTAAAATCATAGCAGATTTCTGCAGGAATAAAATCAGAATGTCTTTTGGAATCGGAACCAATTTCACCAATGATGTTGGTCTGCCATCGATGAACATGGTCATCAAATTAACTGAAACAAAACCTGATCATGCACATTGGCAGGATGTTGTAAAACTTTCCGACGAAAAAAACAAAAATACGGGAACTCCCGAAATGATTGCCCTCGCCAAACAAGTACTAGGAATTAAAACGTAATTTTTTGTCAAATAACTGATTTTTCATACTTTTAGCTGTTGTATTATTTTAAAATCAATTCAAATAGATTTTAAACTGTTATTATTCATAACAAAAAAGGAATACACTTTTATTTTTTACCGATAAATGGTACATGCTAGAGCAAAATCAATATAACGAAGATAATATCAGATCCCTCGATTGGAAAGAGCATATTCGTATGCGTCCCGGAATGTATATTGGAAAATTGGGAGATGGATCTTCACCGGATGATGGTATTTATATTCTTTTAAAAGAGGTTTTAGACAACTGTATTGATGAGTTTGTTATGGGGGCCGGGAAAACTATCGAAGTAACAATCAAGGATAAAACGGTTTCTGTTCGTGATTACGGACGCGGAATTCCGCTAGGAAAAGTAGTCGATGTGGTTTCTAAAATGAATACAGGTGGAAAGTACGACTCCAAAGCTTTCCAAAAATCTGTGGGTCTGAATGGTGTCGGAACAAAAGCCGTTAATGCACTTTCGAATTATTTCCGCGTAGAATCAGTTCGTGACGACAAACAAAAAGCAGCAGAATTCTCCGCCGGAAATCTGGTTCAGGAAGAAGATGTTATAGATACTACAAAGCGTAAAGGAACCAAAGTAACTTTTACGCCAGACGAATCGATTTTCAAAAACTATAAATTCCGTTTAGAATATGTAATCAAGATGGTCAAAAACTATTGTTATCTGAACAATGGTTTAACGATTATTTTCAACGGTGAAAAATACTATTCAGAAAACGGTCTTCGTGATTTATTAGAAGAAACCATCAATGAAGAAGACTTAGAATACCCAATCATTCACTTAAAAGATCATGATATTGAAGTGGCATTGACGCACAGTAAAACGCAGTACAGCGAAGAATATCACTCTTTTGTGAACGGTCAGAATACTACGCAGGGAGGAACGCACTTAGCGGCTTACCGTGAAGCGGTTGTAAAAACCATTCGTGAGTTTTACAATAAAAACTTCGAAGCATCAGACGTTCGTAAATCGATCGTAAGTGCCATTAGTATTAAAGTAATGGAGCCAGTTTTTGAGTCTCAGACCAAAACCAAATTAGGTTCTACAGATATGGGATCAGATGATGGAACGCCTCCAGTTTCTGTACGTACTTTTGTAAACGATTTTATCAAAACCAAATTAGATAATTATTTACACAAAAATCCTCCGACTGCGGAGGCTTTACTTCGTAAAATTCTTCAGGCTGAACGCGAACGTAAAGAATTATCAGGAATTAGAAAGCTGGCTACAGACCGTGCTAAAAAAGCCAATCTGCACAATAAAAAATTAAGAGACTGCCGTGCACACCTTCCGGACACCAAAAATCCAAGAAACTTAGAAAGTACGCTTTTTATTACCGAGGGAGATTCGGCTTCCGGGTCGATTACCAAGTCACGTGATGTAAATACACAGGCCGTTTTCAGTTTGCGTGGTAAACCTTTGAATTCATACGGAATGTCTAAAAAGATTGTGTACGAAAATGAAGAATTCAACTTGCTTCAAGCTGCACTTGATATTGAAGACGGATTAGAAAAACTGCGATACAACAACATCGTAATCGCAACCGATGCCGATGTCGACGGAATGCATATCCGTCTGTTATTGATTACATTCTTTTTACAGTTTTTCCCTGAATTAATCAAGGAAGGACATTTATACATTCTACAAACACCACTTTTCAGGGTTAGAAATAAAAAAGAAACGATTTATTGCTATTCTGAAGAAGAAAGAAAAGACGCTATCGAGAAATTAAAACCAAAACCGGAAATTACACGATTTAAAGGTTTAGGAGAGATTTCACCAGACGAA
>CAMLKV010000336.1 GCA_946480635.1 uncultured Flavobacterium sp. | reverse complement strand
GTTGAATATTGGTAACTGGGTTTCTATTGTTTTAACAGCTGTTTCATGTTTCTTCTTGGTACAACATATGCTTCCAGAAGTTATGACAATGGAGTATTTTGGAGAGGGAGCTCAACAAATTTCATCAATGCGTGTTTTCTATGCGACATTAATTGGATTGTTTGTTGGAGGAGCCATTTCTTCTGTAACAGAATATTATACAGGATTAGGTACAAAGCCAGTATTGGCAATTGTACAAAAATCATCAACTGGTGCAGGAACAAATGTAATTGCAGGTTTAGCAACGGGTATGATTTCAACTTTCCCAACTGTTTTATTGTTCGGAGGAGCAATTTGGGCTACGTACGCTTTAGCAGGATTTTATGGTGTTGCTTTAGCAGCTTCAGCCATGATGGCAACTACAGCAATGCAGTTAGCTATTGATGCTTTTGGACCAATTTCTGATAATGCTGGAGGTATTGCTGAAATGAGCGAATTACCTAAAGAAGTTCGTACACGTACAGATATTTTAGATTCAGTTGGAAATACTACTGCAGCAACAGGTAAAGGTTTTGCTATTGCTTCAGCAGCTTTAACATCATTAGCCTTATTTGCAGCTTATGTAACATTTACTGGAATTGACGGAATTAATATTTTCAAAGCGCCAGTTTTAGCGATGTTATTTATTGGAGGTATGATTCCTGTAGTTTTCTCTGCTTTAGCAATGAATTCTGTTGGAAAAGCAGCAATGGATATGGTGTACGAAGTGCGTCGCCAGTTCAAGGAAATTCCAGGAATCATGGAAGGAACTGGAAAACCAGAGTATGGTAAATGTGTTGAAATTTCTACAAAAGCAGCACTACGTGAAATGATGTTACCAGGAATTTTAACTATCGGTTTCCCCATCGCAATTGTATTAGTAGGTAAATTAGTTTACGGAGGTAATAACCAATTAATAGCTGAAATGTTAGGTGGTTATATGGCTGGAGTTACGGTTTCAGGTGTGCTTTGGGCAGTGTTCCAAAATAATGCTGGTGGAGCTTGGGATAATGCTAAAAAATCTTTCGAAGCTGGTGTTATGATTAATGGTGAAATGACATACAAAGGATCAGATGCTCATAAAGCGGCTGTAACTGGAGATACTGTTGGAGATCCATTCAAAGATACTTCAGGGCCATCAATGAACATTTTAATCAAATTGACTTGTTTAATTGGTCTAGTTATGGCACCAATTTTAGGTAATGGTCATTCAGAAGGAACTAAAAAGGATTCTTGTTGCATGAAAATGGAGATGAAACATTCGACAAAATGTGATATGGCTAAATTGTCAATGATGTCAAAAGATGAATGTGCTAAAATGTGTGACGAAATGGGTTGCACTGCAGAAGAAAAAGAAGTGTGCATGGCTCATTTTGGTGACGATGGTAAGTTTAAAGCTGTTGAAGGTTGTGAAATGGAGTGTTGTGCAAAAGGAATGGCTAAAGAAATCAAAAAAGAAGTTTCTGTTAAAAAAGAAATGGTTGATGGAAAAGTAAAAGCCACGGTTACAACAAAAACAATTGAAAATGGTAAAATATCAGAGGCGTCAGAAGTGATTGAAGGAACCGAAGCAGAGGTTCAAGCAAAACTTGATGCTGCGAAAAAGTAATAATGATTCTTTATAAAAGCCTCACAAATCGTGAGGCTTTTTGTATTTTTAGCTAAACTACTAACACAACTCCAATGTTTAATAAAATAAAACTATTACTTTTGTTATTCGTTAATATTATTTTTTCCCAAAATGAATTGGCTTTAATTCCGAAACCAATAGAAATTCAATTAGGGAAAGGGAATTTCACAATCAACGAAAATACAAAAATTTTACTAACTCATCCTGAATTCAAAAGCGAAACCGATTTATTTAATCAGTTTTTTAAAACAAATTATGGTTTTGAATTACAAATTACTAATAATTCAAAAAGCCCAAACAATACAATTGAAATTCAAAAGAGTAATAATGAAAATTTGGAATATTATGAACTGAGTAGTTCTCCAATTCAAATTTGTATTAAATCAAAAGGGAATATTGGAATCTTTTATGCTTTTCAAACTTTACAACAATTACTTTCTGCTCAAAAAACTATTCCTTCAGTTGAAATAAAGGACTACCCCAAATACGCTTGGCGTGGTATGCATCTCGATTGTGCTCGGCATTTCTTTCCAAAGGAATTCATCAAAAAATATATCGATTATTTGGCGATGTATAAATTCAATACCTTTCACTGGCATTTGACTGACGATCAAGGTTGGCGCATCGAAATTAAAAAATATCCTAAACTTACTGAAATTGGTGCGTGGCGAAACGGTTCTATGATTGGTCATTATAGCGACCAAAAATTTGACGATAAACGTTATGGCGGATTTTATACACAAGATGAGATTAAAGAAATTGTAAACATCGTTCCAGAAATTGAAATGCCTGGTCATGCGGTTGCGGCTTTAGCAGCTTATCCTGAATTTTCTTGTACGGGCGGACCATTCGAAGTAGGAAAGATTTGGGGTGTTTTAGATGATGTTTTTTGTCCGAAAGATGAAACGTTTGCTTTTTTAGAAAATATTTTAAGTGAAGTGATGACATTGTTCCCATCTGAATATATTCATATTGGCGGCGATGAATGTCCTAAAATTCGTTGGAAAAATTGTTCGCATTGTCAAAAAAGAATGAAAGAAGAAAACTTAAAAGACGAATACGAATTGCAAAGTTATTTTATTCAACGCATTGAAAAATTTGTAAACAGTAAAGGCAGAAAAATTATTGGTTGGGACGAAATTCTAGAAGGGGGTTTGGCTCCAAACGCCGCAGTTATGAGTTGGCGTGGAACTGAAGGCGGGATTGCTGCTGCGAAACAAAAACATTTCGTAGTAATGTCGCCAGGTTCACATTGTTATTTCGATCATTATCAAGGCGAACCGAAAAACGAACCTATTGCTTTTGGTGGTTTTACGCCAGTAGAAAAAGTGTATTCGTTTAATCCAACTCCAAAAGAATTAACTCCCGAAGAAGCCAAGTATATTTTAGGAGCTCAAGCCAATGTTTGGACCGAATATATCGAAACACCAATTCATGTGGAATATATGATTTTTCCTAGAATGCTAGCCTTGTCGGAAGTGCTTTGGGGAACATCGAATCCTTCTAACTATTCCGG
>CAMLKV010000335.1 GCA_946480635.1 uncultured Flavobacterium sp. | reverse complement strand
CAGCAAACCATCACCATTAATTGGCGCAGGAGGTTCCGGAGGACCTGGCCCTGGAGGTCCAGGTTGAGCAAAAACACTCAAATTACCAAACAACACAAAAATAGCAATCGTAATTTTATTTATCACTTTCATAAGAAACGAATAGTTTAAAATCTTAGTTTACCTTAAATTTGATTTACAGACTTCTAATGAAAACGTGGTTCTTTCATAAATCTGCAACAAATATATGCTTTTTATTCAAAAAAACTATCATACAAAAAAAGCTTCATAAATAATTATGAAGCTTTTTTTAAAAGTGGTCCCACCTGGGCTCGAACCAGGGACCACCTGATTATGAGTCAGGTGCTCTAACCAACTGAGCTATAGGACCAGTTGAATTTTTCAACATTCAAAAATAAGTAAATCCTTATTTGAGGTTGCAATATTAGTACATTTTTTGGGTTCTGCAAAATTAATCTGCTATTTCTTGACACAATTCTATCAAGACTCCATTAGTAGTTTTTGGATGTAAAAAAACAACTAGTTTATTATCAGCTCCTTTTTTAGGAATTTCATTCAAAATTACAAATCCTTCTCCTTTCAATCTTTCAACTTCTTCGTAAATATTTTCTACATCAAAAGCAATATGATGAATTCCTTCTCCTTTCTTTTCAATAAACTTTGCTATTGGACTCTCAGCACTTGTAGCTTCCAACAATTCTATCTTATTTGGACCATTCATAAAAAAAGAAGTCTTTACTCCTTCTGATCCTACTTCTTCTTCCTTATATGCTGGTGCCCCAAACAGTTTTTCAAAAAGCAAATTAGATTCTTTTAAGTTTTTAACTGCTATTCCTATATGTTCTATTTTTCTCATTATTCTAATTTTAAACAAATATAAAAACTTTGTAACTTAGTTGCTTTACCTCTATCAAAGTAAAAAATTGTACTTTTGTCGTATGGAAACAAATAGACAGAAAAAAATAGGAAGTGTTTTACAAAAGGATTTAGTGGATATTTTACAAGGTGAAGTACGTAAAAACGGAATTACCAATCTTGTAATTTCTGTTTCAAAAGTAAGTGTTACCACAGATTTATCTATTGCAAAGGTTTTTTTGAGTATCTTCCCTCAAGATAAAGCACAAGAGCTTCTTGAAGCTGTAAAATCAAATACGCCATTAATTAAACATGATTTGGCACAAAGAGTAAAACAACAATTAAGAAAAGTCCCTAATCTCATTTTTTATATTGATGACAGCTTAGATTATATAGAAAAAATTGACAATGCTTTATCAGGAAAAGAAAATCCAATAGAAAACCCTGATTTATTAGAAAAAAGAAAAAAATCTTAATTTGAGCTTCTCCTTCTACATAGCTAAACGTTACTTACGAACGTCGAGTAAAAATAATGCCATAAACATTATTACTCGTATTGCTTCGTCAGGTATTGTTGTTGGAGCTATGTGCTTATTTGTTGTGCTTTCTGTCTTTAGCGGCTTGAAAGATTTTAGCTTATCGTTTAGTAATGATTTTGATCCAGATTTAAAAATCATACCTAAATATGGTAAAACATTAAATATTACTGAAGAACAAAGATTAAAAACAAAAGCAACAAGAGGAATTAAGTTCTATAGTCAAATTATAGAAGAAAAAGTACTATTCCTATACAAAGGAAAAGAACAAGTAGCCTTTATAAAAGGAGTAGACAATCAATACAACTTGGTAAATAACATTCAAAAAACTTTGTACCAAGGACAATGGCTTGCACCAAAAACTCCTCAAGTAGTTGTTGGCAACGGAATTTCTCAAAAGTTATCTATGGGATTATTCGATATGAATAACGCTTTTGAAATTTATGTCCCTCGTCCCGGCAAAGGAGCGATTACAAGTGCCGAAAGCGCCTTCAACAAATCAAATCTTATCCCAGTAGGAATATATGCAATAAACGACGAATTAGATTCCAAATATGTTTTTGCTGATTTACAACTAACACAAGAGCTCTTAGAATACAAAAAAAACCAAGTCACTGCAGTTGAGATACATTTAGATTCTCTAGCGAATGAAAAAAAAATAGTAGATCGTCTTATAAAAATCTATGGAGAAGATGATGTAACTATCAAAAACAGAGCCCAGTTGAACGATAGTTTACATAAAATGCTAAACACTGAAAATGCAGCCATCTACTTAATCTTTACTTTAGTCATTATCATGACATTATTCACCCTTGCAGGAGCAATTATCATGATGATACTTGACAAACAAAGCAACCTAAAAACTTTATTTAGCGTTGGAATGAACATAAAAGAAATTCAAAATGTTTTCTTACTTCAAGGCACACTTTTAACCGTTGTAGGAGGATTAATAGGAATAATTCTTGGAATCATTATAGTTTTTATTCAACAACATTTTAAAGTTGTAATGATAACAGAATCTCTTCCCTATCCTGTTATCTTCAATTTTACAAATGTATTTATTGTATTTCTTACAATTTTTGTTTTAGGTTTCTTGGCTTCTTACATCGCTAGTAGTAGAGTAACAAAAAAATTAATGATGTAATAATTTATCCAAAAAGGATTTATATTTGTTACTCATTTTTTTAACAGAATGTCTATGATTGTTTTTGTCTAGTCTATAATTATCAGGAGATAATTTAGACCTCATGTTTCTCAACCAAATAACCCTATTTGGAAGTATCAATTATTACCTATATTAATCATGACAGAAATAAAACAATCAACAATATCAAGGGTGTTTTCAACTCTTAAAACAGCCATCAAAGGCGACGACACATTCGATTTTACAACTGGTAGCATCAAAAAAGGAGTCATCTTATTAGCCATTCCCATGGTTTTAGAAATGATGATGGAGTCTGTTTTTGCATTGGTTGACTTATATTTTGTAGGTCACCTTGAAAATAGTAGCTATGCCATACAAACAGTTGGCTTGACCGAATCTGTAATTACAATAATATATTCATTAGCCATAGGAATAAGTATGGCCGCAACAGCGGTGGTTGCTCGAAGAATTGGAGAAAAAAATCCAGAAGCTGCATCAAAAGCAGGTATGCAAGCCATCGTAATTGCTTTTGCTATCAATACTATAATTAGTCTTTTTGGAGTTATTTACGCAAAAGATATTCTATTATTGATGGGCGCATCTCAAGAAGCAGCTAATTACGGTTTCCGCTTTACTC
>CAMLKV010000334.1 GCA_946480635.1 uncultured Flavobacterium sp. | reverse complement strand
CAGTTCAAATGAAGATTTTGTGACTAACTCACGATCATCAAAAATATACACTTGATATATTCCTTTTATTAGATCATAAGTTTGTATATCTGCTTTAGCTTCAATATCCTTATCAAAATACATAACTGTTAAAAGATCGCTGTATTCTAAAGTCATGTTTCCAAAATCTTTGCGTTCTTTTTTTCCAACAATATTATTTTTATTATCAACTATTTGAATGTAATAATTTTTATCTGTTGCCAATGAAATTTTACTTCCATTAACAGTAAATCCAACTTGAATCACATTAGTACTTTTTGCCTTATCAGTTGTTTTAAACTTTCCATTTAATAATTCTTTTAAAAAGCTAAGTTTTACGTCAGAAATCCAAATTTTAGATGCTTTTTTGATTGTGTTTTTCAAGATTCCATAATACTCATTAGAGTTTTCAATTACAGACAAAACACTATCTCTTTCTTTTCTCAAAAAACTATTTTCTTCTTTTAAATATTCATGTTGCGCTTTCAGAGTGGCTACTTCATTTTTTAAATTTTCAATTTCAATCTTGTTCTTTTTTGATTGATTATTAACCGGAGTTTGTTCCAATTTAATTATATCTTTACTCTGATTTTTATTAGAAATATTTTGCTTTTTTTCTTGCTGAACACCAGCTAAAAAATTAAACGAAAAACTCAAGCAACCAAACAAAGCTGTTGCGACAAAAATGCGACCTACACTTGAAAATGTATTTTGAAAAGTTGAATTCATTATTGTTGTAGCCTTTATGAATTTATTAAGTCAAATTTAGGGGCATGCATTTTATCGACATAAAAAAGTCGTTGTGTATCAAATAAAATCGTTGTCCTGAAAATCAATACTTTATATATCATTTTATTCTAACTATATTTAGTTAGATAACTTAAACAGGGCTGTATTATTAATCTTACATAATCAAAAAAGGCCTCAATTTGAGGCCTTTTTTGATTGTATCTTTTAATTATTATCTTAAAGTAAAACTTGTTTTAGAAACTAAATCTGATTTATCAAAAATATTTACAAAATATGTTCCTGCTTGAACACTAGTTACTGGTAAATCTTTTTCAACTTTAACCGTTTTGTTTTCATACTTAACAGTTGCAATAAAACTGTATGTTAATGTTTTATCACCAAATGATTCCGTTTTCTTTTCACCTACAACATTGTTCTTGCTATCGATAACTTGAACATAATATGTTTTGTCACCTGATTTAGCAATTTGATTTTCTGCAATCATAAAGCTAATTTTAAGAACATCAGCTCTACTCGCCTTATCAGTTTCAACTTGCTTACCAGAACTTCTTTGCTTTAAAGCTGTTGATTGAAGATTTAAAACAGTCAATTTTGAACCTCTTTCAACTGTTTTGGCTAAATAGTCATTATGAGAAACCAAGGTATCATTGACTCTTCTCGTATCTGTTAAAACAACATTTGTACTGTCTATTTTAGTTACAAGAGTTTTATTTTCTTTTTTAAGCACTTCTACCTCTTTCATTAACCTAGCAATACTTCCTCTAAGTTTTAAGGCTTCTTCTTTGTATTTTGCCATTGCTTGAGCATCACCTTTAGATTTTTCGATGTCAGCTATTAATTTTTGCACTCGGTCTCTTTCTGCTACTAATTCATCAGATAAAGTAGTGTTAGAAGATATTGCAGAAATCTTTAAGTACGGCATCTTTTTCGTTAACTAATACTTCCTCAACTTGCTTAGAATCAGAAGTTAACTTATACATATAAATTAAACTCCCTATTAATAATAGAGATAAAATAGCAATTATTGCTTTCAATCCAGAGTTGTTGCTGTTTTGGGCGCTCATCGTGTTTTTGGTGTTGATTATTTAAATTTGTTTATTTCAATTATGAATGTATAACGCAAGTTTCGATAAAAATAGTATTTTTGGACGTACAGAAAAATAAAAAAATGGAAAATTTAATTCGATTTAGACAATCAGATTTAGCTAAAATCACCAATTTCAGAAATGGAGAAGTAAAGTTTGGCGAAAAAATGTATGTTGTTCCTAAAGATGAAGATGTTTCTAATTTTATTCTTAACTGTGAAGCTAAATATGTAATTCTTGGCATTCCTGAAGATGTTGGAGTTCGTGCAAATTTAGGTCGCCCAGGGGCCGAAAGTGCTTGGAAAAGTGCTATTCAAAGCATAGCAAATATACAACATAATAGATTTTGCAAAGGAAATTCGGTTTTGGTTTTAGGTCAAGTTGATGTTTCTCAAGAAATTGAAGAAGCCAGTACATTAAACGAAAACGATCCTGAAGAGAGAAAAAAACTCTTTAAAATAGTTGAGCAAATAGACAAAGAAGTTTCTCATATTATTTTTTCGATTGTAAAAGCAGGAAAAACTCCTATTATAATTGGAGGTGGTCATAATAATGCCTACGGAAATATTAAAGGTACTGCATTAGCAAAAGGAAAACCTATAAGCGCAATTAACTTTGATGCACATTCTGATTTTAGAATTCTTGAAGGAAGACATAGTGGCAATGGTTTTTCATACGCTTATGAAGAAGGCTTTCTAAAAAATTACTTTGTTTTTGGCTTACATGAAAGTTATACTTCTAAAAGTGTTTTAGATAGTCTAAAGAAAATTAATGATCGTGTTCGCTATAATACGTATGATGAAATAAAAATAAGACAAGAGAAAAGCTTCTTTCAAGAAATGACAAATGCTCTAGAACATATTAAATATGATTCATTTGGTATTGAAATAGATTTAGATGCCATCCCTAATATAGCATCAAGTGCTATGACTTTAAGCGGATTTTCTGTCGAAGAACTTAGAGTTTTTGTTAATCATTTTGGGGCTCATAAAAATGCTGCCTATTTGCACATTTGTGAAGGCGCTCCTTCTCTAGGAGAAGACAAGAACAATCACTTAATTGGAAAACTTATTGGTTATTTAGTAACCGACTTCATTAAAGCCAACACCCCAAAATAAATTAATCTATCTTTGCATAAAATTTTTATATGCAATTTGAAGATCTATCTATTTCCAAAAGTGTTTTACTAGCCATAACTGAAGAAGGTTATACCAATCCAACTCCAATACAAGAACAAGCAATTCCTATCATTCTTGAAGGAAAAGATTTGGTTGGATGTGCTCAAACTGGAACAGGTAAAACTGCAGCATTTGGTATTCCGATGATTGACAAAGTTATCG
>CAMLKV010000333.1 GCA_946480635.1 uncultured Flavobacterium sp. | reverse complement strand
TCATGGTGTATATATCATTAATATTAAAACAAACAACGGGGAAGACTCAGTGAAAATTATTAAAAACTAAAACCCAAATCATGAAAAAAATATACTTCATTTCAATAATACTTTATCAAAGTATTATGTTTTCGCAAGAAATGAACCTTCCTAACTTAACCCCTCCTTCGCCTGAAGCTTTTGCAATCTCAAAATATGGAGATATCCAATTAAATGAAAATTCTGGGTTTGTAACTCAAAATATACCTTTGTACGAATATCAAGCAGGTCAATTAAAATTACCAATTTCTGCTTCTTATCAAGGAGCAGGTGTTAAAGTAGATGATGTTTCGACTTGGATTGGTATCAACTGGACATTAAATGCTGGTGGTGTTATAACACGAATTGTTAAAGATATACCCGATGAGAGTGCTGTACACCGAGTATTATTGTCCGACACAGAATTACAGGAATATTATAACAATACTTACGATGGTAATTCAAATGGAGCTTATATGAAAGCATTTGCGACTAATGACCAATATGATACAGAGGCTGATATTTTTCAGTTCAATTTTGGAAGTTATTCAGGAAGCTTTTTTTTAGATGAAAACAAGGTGCCTAGAGTTTTAAACAATAAATCTCAATTAAAAATTGAAATAGATAGTAATTTTTACAGTAATCATCTAATAAAAATTACTACACCAGAAGGAGTTATTTACCATTTTGGAGGAGCAAATGCCATAGAACAAACAATGAGAAGGTATGTAGTTGATGGTAGTGTTACACCTAATGACACTAATGAAGGTGTTACCGCATTTTATTTAACTAAAATAACTCATCCATTGTATGGTGTTATAAATTTTGAATACCTTCAAAATCTTGGAATCAAAAATTTAGTAAGCCAAAAAATTCAAAAAGCATATAAAAAGACGGATAGCTATCCAGCTGGTAGCGATGGTGGAGTTTGTGCCGCTCCTGTTCTTGGAGGTAGCACCACTACTTCAATTACTAGAGTAACAGACCCAAAATTTTTGCACAAAATCTATTCTAATGAATCCGATTATGAAATTATCTTTAATTCGGATGCAATTAGTAGTGAAAATCACTTAAGGATTTTAAGAAAAATTATTATTCAGAAAAAGGCAAATCAAAATTTAATTAAATCAGTTGATTTTGAGTATTTCGGGATTATTACAAAACGCTTTTTCTTGTCTAAAATTATTTTTGACAAAGATTTAATAACTCAAAGTGGTCATAATCCAAGCAATAATATCTATAGATTTCAATACAATGATTACGCATCATTACCAGATAGATTCTCATATAGTCAAGACTATGCAGGATATTTTAATGGCATAAATAATACTACATTAATACCAAATAACGTAATATTAAACCCAACTAACATTCCTAATATTTATGCAGACAGAACTCCAAATTTTGGATACGCTTCAAAAGGAGTACTTACCCACATCTATTATCCAACCAAAGGTTATTCTCATTTTGAGTATGAAGGCACCAAAGCAAAAAAAAGAAGAACTAAACTACTGAATCTTTGGGCATATAGAAACTGTAGCAACTGCAATAATTTTAACCCCGACAAGTTGACAGATGGGATACCTCAAATTAATTTAGATGACAGCATTTATGGAATTCAAAATGTATATGAAGATCAAACAGCAAAAATTACAGTTGTTTTACAAGCAACTGATTCTAATACATCAATAGTTCCTCAACAGGAAAAGGCTACTTTAAAAATAACAGATTTATCAATACAAAATGCAATACCAACTATTCATGAAATAAGTTTACCATCACCAACAGCTGATGGATATGCTGGCGTGATGACAGTTTCGAAAACTTTTACTTTTACACATGGCCTTACTCAAGGGCATAGTTATAGAATTGAAATAATTATATATAAAGATCCAGACCCAAATTTGCAAAATTCGCAAACTCCAATGGAAGCTAATGTTGTAATTGAATTTTCTGATGGGTTTGATATTGTAGATAATCTTGGTGTTAGATTAAAAAGAGTAACGAATTATAGTAAAGATGATAAACCTGAATCAATTAGAAGACTTTACTACAAATCAACTGAAGAGCAGATTTTAGGAAACGAGAATATACCATATCTAGAAGATATCTTGCCTCCTGTAAAAATGGAATCTGTTTTTGTAAATTCAATTTGTGATGGAGGACAATTTACAGGACCTACTGAGATTTATTCTAATGGTTACTTTATTTTGTCAAGTGCGTTTGATTACGGCAATGTTAGTAATGTAGGAAACTTTGAAGTAGTAAGTGTTAGTTATGGCGGAGATAATTATGAACAAGGTGGTATTGAAAAAGTATTTAGAAAAAGTACTCCTTTTGGAGCTTCAAAAATACCTGTCAAGTTTTTATCTGGACTTGTTCCTTGCTCAGCTGGTATTTATTATGATTTAGATAACTTTAATAGCTTTGAAATTAATAATCCTTTAAATGGTGAACTTTTAAACGAAAAGTATTTTACAAATAAAAATTCATCTCTTAAAAAGAGTAAAGAAATCTATTATGTTTTTAATACACCTCCGCAGTTAAATAATAAAACAATAAATAACTTAATATTTAGAAAAAAATTTAATGCTCTATATTTCGAATATCCTGCTACATATGACAACACTGTTTCTAATTATGAAATTGGTTACTATATTACACAATCAACCAGAAGTGAATTATCTAAAAAAATAGAAACAGAATATTTAGACTATGTTCCTTTAGGAGTAATTGACGAAAGTAATTACAAAAAAATAGTAACCGAAACGTATTATGAATATTATGCTGATTTAATTGGTTTACCATCTCAAGTTAAGACTTTTAAGAGCAATACTTTAGAAAGCAAGATAAAGAATTATTATCCAGTTACATCGAGTATAAATAGCCTAACTAATATATCATCTGTTGCTACATATATAAGTTTAAGAGATAAACACATTTTATCTGAACCAATCCAAGTAGAAACCTTTCAAGATACTGAATTACTTTCTAGAAAAAGAATTTTATATAAAGCATGGTCTAATCATGGAGATTCAATAATGCCAGAAAAAATTCAATTTTCTAAAGGTAATTACGATTTAGAAGACAGGATTATTTTTCATGACTATAGTTTATGGAATCCTTCTATTATTTCATATGAAAGTGGTCCAAAAACTAAATATTTATATAATGCAAATAATCAG
>CAMLKV010000332.1 GCA_946480635.1 uncultured Flavobacterium sp. | reverse complement strand
AGCGAATCTCAAGTTCATGGATTAACGCCTTACGATACAAAAGCAAATAACAGTACTCCTAGACCTATTTTAGGTTTTGGAAGATGGTGTGCAGAAAATGCTGTTCCATTATCTAAAAATGCTTTCACAGGACAAACAATTGTTCTTTTAGGAGATGACGACTCAGGAACGTATGGAGGTCAATTAGTCATGTATAAGTCAACAACAGGAGATTTAAACAATGGTAAAGTTTATGTTATCAAAAGAACAGATAATGTTACTAACGAAAGAACAATGACGGAGAACAATACATACCCTGTTCAGTTTGTAGAAATCACTAATGCAAAAACAAACACGGGATTACAAAACAATCAAGCTGCTCAAGCTGCAAATGCAATAGTTTTTGGTCGTGTGGAAGATATCGATTATAATAAAACTTCTGGAAAAGAAAGAGAAGTTTACTTCAATGTTACCGGACAAAATAATACTGGAGTAAATGCTGATAATTCGCGTTCAAAATATGGTCGTGTTTACAAGTTAGAACTAGATGCTAACAATCCTTTAAATGGTCAATTAACATTAGTATTAGATGGTGATGACAGAGCTGGAAAAGCAAAACAATTTCAAAACGTTGATAATATTTGTGTCACTAAAAACTATGTTTATCTTCAAGAAGATTCAAACGGTTATGGTGACGAAACTCACGATGCGTACATCTATCAATACAACATTGCTACTAAAGAATTAAAAGTTGTTTTTGAATTAGATCATAAAAGAACAGAACCTGGAGACAAGTATTTAAGTGCTTCTTCTTCTAAAGGATCTTGGGAATATGGTGCTTTAATTGATGTTTCTGAAACTATAGGAGTTCCTGACACTTTTATGTTATCAATTCAACCACACTCTTGGAAAAAAGATGCTTTTAAAGGTGTAGATGGTGGTTCATTGAGACCTAATGAGAACCAAGGAAGTCAAGTGGTTTTAATTAAAGGTTTACCAAGATAATTCCACAACTTGGAATAACATCAAATTAGGAATGCACATTTTGCATTCCTAATTTTTAATTTATAACAAAATGAAAAAAATAGCATTTCTTCTTTTTCTAATTATACTTTTTTCTTGTCAAAATACAGATTACAAAAGTCTGGCTCCAATTGAAAAAACAGCTCAAAATATACTTATTGATTATAATGATTTAGCTAAAAAATCATCTGAGTTGAAGGCTCTAATTGAGAAAAAATCAGATAAAAACAAACTCCAATCACAATTTAAAGAAACTCGTTTAGCATACAAAAGAATTGAATCTTTCGTGACTTTTTACCTTCCCGAAACAGCTATAAAGATTAACGGAGCAGCTATTGACAAAAATGACATCAACGAAACAACCCGAAAAGTTGAAGAGGCTACTGGTTTCCAAAAAGTTGAAGAATTACTATTTTCAGATAACATCGATTTCTTAGAGCTAAAAAAACAAATGGGCATTTTAAATGGTTACATCATAAGTTGCAAGCCCAATCTTGAAAATTTACAATTGAATGATTCTAACATATTTGAATCACAAAAATTAGAAATGATTCGTATTATGAGCCTAGGAATTTCTGGTTTTGATTCTCCAATTGCATTACATTCTTTGCCAGAAGCCAGAGCATCAATAGAAAGTATCCAATCTGTGCTATTAAATTTCAAAGACGATGAAGATTTAAAAAATTTAATCGACAAAACTTTCAATTACATAGACAAAAACAATGATTTCAATACTTTTGACAGAGGCGATTTTATAACACAATATTGCATTCCAATTTCAAAAAGAATTCAGAAAATACAAACAGAACTTGGAGTTAAGAACAATCCTAATTTTGGGCCAATCAACTTTGATTATGCTACAGTTTTTGAAGAAGGTGCTTTCAACCTGAATTATTTTGCTCCTTCGTACAACAAAAAACCTTCATCATCTCAAATTAAGTTAGGAGAAAAACTATTTTCAGATACCATTTTGAGTGGCGATAATTCTGTTTCCTGTATTACTTGTCATATTCCTTCAGAGGCTTATGCAGATCATAAACCAAAAGCAATACAAAACGGAAAACTTTCTCGTAATACACCTACCCTTCTTAACTCAGGCTTTCAAAACATTTTATTTCTGGACGGTCGTGTAAATTATTTAGAAGATCAGGCAAAAGCAGTTATAAATAACAAAGATGAAATGCATGGTAGTTTTTCCAAAGCTTTAGAAAAGATTAAAAACAATAAAATATATCAGACTGAATTCAAAAAGGTATTTCCTAATGATTTAGAGATTACTGAACAAAATCTATTAAAATCGATTGCTAGTTATGTTCGTTCGCTATCAAAATTAAACTCAAAATTTGATGACTATTTGCGTGGAAAAGCAAAATTATCAGTAAATGAAGAAAGAGGATTTACTTTATTTATGGGAAAAGCGAAGTGTGCTACTTGCCATTTCTTTCCACTATTTAATGGAAGTGTTCCTCCTATGTACAATGAATTAGAAAGTGAAGTGCTAGGCGTTCCAAGTCAAAAAAGTATACAAAATGCAACTATTGATACAGATTTAGGAGAATATGAAATTACAAAAGCTCCTTTAAAGAAATATGCATTTAAAACTCCAACAGTTCGCAATAGTGCTATTACCTATCCGTATATGCACAACGGAATTTATGATTCTTTAGAAGAAGTTATTGATTTTTATAACAGAGGTGGCGGCGCTGGAATTGGAATTGAACTCGACAACCAAACGTTACCAACTGATGAATTAAAACTAACTAAAACCGAAATAAAAGATCTTATTGCTTTCCTTAAAACGCTAAACAATAAATACTAATTATTCGTTATACATTTCCAAAAGCTTGGTAACGGTATTCCAATTACGCATGGTTGCCGTTACATTGAGCTTTTTCTCAATATACTTTTGGTCAAAACGGGTCTTCCCTGCCCCTACAGCATACTTCACATAGATTCTGTTTCTATCAATAACGGCTTCATCGGGTTTTACTTGACTCATTTTTAATTCATGGATACTGCTTTCGTTCAACTCTTTAGATATGAAAGTAAAATACAGTTTCTTAGTGTCTGCATCTTTTTCTTTTAGATATGGATTGTTATTCTGACAAGCTTCTAAGTCTTCTTTGGTAATCACAATAATCGGAACATCATAACCCCATTCTTTAATAATTTCTTGTTTAATTCTAAAACCAACAGTTGCACCATGTTCTTCT
>CAMLKV010000331.1 GCA_946480635.1 uncultured Flavobacterium sp. | reverse complement strand
TGCTAATTTTTGTATCGGTAAATAAATTCCAATTCCTATATAATAAAAAAGCTGACTATTAGATAGTCAGCTTTTTTATTATATGCGATTTAAGAATTATGGTATTGCAACTGAAACTTTTCCATTTAAAACAGTTCCGTCTCTTAAGACTGTGTTGCAAAAAATAACTGTTATTGTTGCTCCATCATTATTGACAAATAATTTTGTATTAGGAGTAGAACTACCTCCTATTAATACTTGATTTGAAGACTTTACAACCTCTTTATTATAATCACCAATATCAAATCCGTAATCAACTCCAAAATATTGTCCAGTTTTTGGGTAACCGTTATTTAACTCATTAAAATTTACTTCATAGATATTTGGATAAGACCCAAATCTAATTCCAAAATTTCCTTCATCACAACATGAAGGATCTTCTATTTGAGGAGAAACACTACTCCAGTTTCCTGATATACTTACATAGTTATTTTGTGAATATGTACATGGAATTTCTGAAGTTGTAAACTCTTTCCAATCATATTTTTCATATACTCCATTTTTTGTAAAACAAGTATAAAAATATTTAGTATTTGGTTGCAATGAATTAATAATCTTATTAAAATAACTTTTTTCAATATATTGATATTCAACATTTTCACCAACAACAAAAACTTGTTCATTAGTCGAATTATCCATACTACCAGTTCTGAAAATAAATCCAACTTTATATGTTCCATCACCTTGATAAAAATTGTTTGTATTGTCAATTACTCCGTTAAGTGTCACTGAGGTTTGTGATGTATACGTTGTATATGATCTAGGAGGAGGAACATCTGTTGCTTCATTAATCGGTAGCATTCCGTTGTTATCACTAACATCATTTTCGCTACATGACATTAAAACATTAAAAACCAATAATAGGAATAAAAATTTTTTCATTTTTTTATAATTAAAATAAGAATGCAAAAGTATTTAAATTAATTACGTTTTTACATAAAATCAATAATAAACCAGTATAATTGGTACATCTTACGTATTTTGATGAGCAGAAAAAACTAAAAGAAAACTTTTCATTGAATATAAAAAAATCCCTGATTACAAATAATAATCAGGGATTTCTATTCAAAAAAAAATTAAAGAATTATAGTTTTTTTAATTCCGAAAGAACAGCTTTTCCAACTGCTTCTGCCGATTGCGGATTTTGACCTGTAACCAACCGTTGGTCAGCAACAACATGAGATTGCCATAAACCTGATTTTTCAAAAATTACTCCTCTTTCTTTTAATTTGTCTTCTAATAAGAATGGAACTACTTTTTCTAAGCCAACAGCAATTTCCTCTTCATTAGTAAAAGCGTTTACTTTTTTACCTTCTACTAAATACTTTCCATTGCTAAGCTTGATATTTACAATTCCAGCAGGACCATGACAAACAGCGCTAACAATTCCGTTGCTCTCATAGATTTTTGTTGCTAAAGCTGATATTTCTGTATTATTTGGTAAATCCCAAACAGCTCCATGACCGCCAGCATAGTGAATAGCAATGTAATTAGACGGATTTACTTCCGAAGGTTTTAAGGTATTTTCTATTTTCGTGCGATAGGTTTCGTTCTCCCAAAATTTCTTGTTGATTGGATCAGTTAAATCAAATCCATCAACAGGAGCTTTTCCTCCTTTAGGGCTAACAAAGTCTATCTCGTAACCTGCTTCATGTAATACTTCCCATGGGTGAGAAACTTCACTTAAATAATAACCTGTTGGCTGACCAGTGTCTCCTTTTTTATCGTGACTAGTTACTACAAATAAAATCTTTTTCATTTTTTTAGATTGTTTAGTTTGTGCCATTGCTTCTGTTCCTGAAACCATAATGACGAAGCTTGCGATAATCATCATGATTTTTTGTAAATGTTGTGCTAACTGTTTCATAATTATAAATTTAAGAAATATGTAAATTATTTTTTATTGATTTTAATACTAATTAGAGTCACAATCACTGCTAATACAACTAATATTGCTCCAATCCAAGGAGTGGCTCCTAAACCTAATGAAGAAGCTACTGTAAGTCCGCCTACATAAGCCCCAATGGCAATCCCAACATTAAAAGCAGCGATGTTAAAAGCTGAAGCTACATCTTCAGTACCTGGCATGTGTTTTTCAGCAAGTTGTACCACATATAATTGTAATCCAGGAACATTTGAAAAAGATAAAGAACCCATTACAAATAAGGTTATTATTCCTAGTATTGGGTCATTGGCAGTAAAAGTAAAAATGAATAAAGCCAATGCTTGCAAAATAAACATCCAAAGCAATGCTTTTAATGGTTGTTTGTTGGCCACTTTCCCACCAACAAGATTTCCTAAAGCTATTGCAATTCCGTAAATAACCAGAACCATATTAATCATGGCATCTGATAATCCTGTCAGTTTTTGTAATATTGGAGACAAGTAAGTAAAAGCTACAAAAGTACCTCCGTAACCTAAAGCTGTCATAAGGAAAGCTAATAGTAAACGACCATTTGTTACTACTTTAAACTGACTCAATAATGATGAAGTTCTTGCTTCGTTTTTGATTTGGTTAGGCACTAAAATCCAACTTGAAATTAATCCTATTAATCCCAAAGCCGCTACGCCAATGAATGTGGCTCTCCATCCAAATTGTTGACCAATGAAAGTACCAAATGGTACTCCCGTAACAATGGCTACTGTTAAGCCAGTAAACATAATTGATATTGCCGATGCTCTTTTATGTGCAGGCACTAAAGCTGCTGCAATGGTAGAACCGATAGAAAAATAAACTCCGTGTGCAAAACCAGTAATAATTCGGGCGATGACTAATGTGGTAAAACTTGGTGCTATTGATGCTAATCCGTTACCAACAATAAAAAGCAACATTAAGTAAATCAGTAGTTTTTTTCTTGGAATACTATTCGTTAAAGCGGTTAGTATTGGTGCTCCAATAGCTACACCTATAGCATAAAGACTTACTAATAATCCTGCAGAAGGGAGACTTATGCTTAAGTCTGTTGCTACAGTTGGTAGTAAACCAACAATAACGAATTCGGTGGTGCCAATTCCAAAAGCACTAATGGTTAATGCCCATAAGGCTGCAGGAATTTTGTTTGATTCAGTATACGTTTCGAGTGTATTTACACTATCAATTGTTTTCATGTTTGTATTGCTAAAATTAACAGTACAAAATTCAGCACAATTGAAAACCTATGCGAGGAGGTACATCAACCTTTTAAAGTGA